>JAXDMU010000218.1:0-11818 GCA_034665905.1 Aliidongia sp.
TGCCGAGCACGCCCGGACTCAGATGAAAGCTGCCGTTGGTCGTGCCCAGATAGTGATAATCCACGCTCAGCTTGATCTGTGGCGCAACGCGGTAATCGAAACCGGCGATGCCTTGATAAGCCAGCAAATCCTGGTGCCCGCTCAGCAGATTGCCGTTATAGGGGCCGGCATGGTCGAAGCGCGGGTCGGCCCAGCCGACACCGATGCCCAGATGCGGCACGAGCCCTTCAGTCGGAATCCCGTACTGCCCGAGATCGAAATCATAGAGGCCATTGACCATGACGGTCGTGATGCCCAGCGCGCCGGTTCGCTCACCCGGTCCGGCATTGCGCACGCCATTGACGTCGCTGCGGCGATAGCCGCCTTCGATTTCGGCGCGTAGCCCGTCGCCAAAGTTCCAACCGATCGTACCGAGCCCGACATAGCCGTTCTGGTACTGACTTTTGACATCCGCACCGCCGCCATTGGGACTGATGTCATTGAGAAAACTACCGCCACCGGCAATCCCGACGTAGGGACCGATCGGATCGAAACCAGAATGGTCGAGAAAAGGAGAGTAACTGTGATCGCTCCCACCGTCATTCTGTGACTGGGTATTTTGTGCCTGCGCAATACCACCAATAGAAAGGGCGACGGTCGCGGCAAACAAGGCTCTAATACTTCGTCGCATCTCACACTCCTGAATTCGTTTGGTCAATCAAATACCCGCAGTCAACAGGTCGGCTGCTGGAACGGTTCAACCCGGTCAGGCATGCGATTCAATGGTGTGATATTTCAGCAACATTCTGGTGCGGTGGCCTCATAAGACGAGCTGGAGGCCGAGATATGCGGAAAAGGCATTGAACTTTGTCGGATCTTCGAGATTTCGGCCCGCCGAAAAGAGGATATGATAGGTCTCGGTGATGTCGTATTCGCCGCCGAGATTGAAGCCGGTACCGGTCCCGGCGATCTCGCCATTGATCGACTGCCAGAAAATTTCACCGCCGAGATTCCAACGATCGTCGATCCGCCGCATCAGGGTCCAACCGGCGAACCAGTAGTTCCTCTCGGGTGTGACGCTGTTCGACGGATTGATCCAATAGCCGCCGCCGCCGTAACTGGTCCACGGACCGAAACTCTTCTGAATCCAGATCGGCAGATAGGTGCGCAGTTCGCCGGTCCCAAACTGCGCGGTCCGGCTGCCGGTCGGGATTTCGAGAAACGGATAGAGGGCCACTTGCGGCCACCAGCCATCCTCATCCTCGTCGATGAAGCGGTATTTCACGCCGAGTTCGGTATCGCCATAGCCATAGCGGGTGGCGCTGCGTCCGGCTTTCTCGAAATCGTTGGCGATGGTAAAATGCAGTTGGACGTCCGGCCGGACGCCGTAATTAAAATCGATGCTGGGCAGACCGCCCGACCGGCCGCCCTGCGCGAAATTGCCGATCGCCGCGATATTGATCTCGTAATGTTCAAAATCGACCGGTTCGGGATCGTCGGTGACAAAGGGTGGCCCCGCCCAGGCGGGCGAGGGTACGGCCAACCAGATCACCACGACAAGCACGCCACGTCCGCCCCCGCGGACTGCCACGTCCGTCCAATTCAGCAGCTTCGTCATGATGGGGCCGCCTAACTTCCACCGATCGCAATCGAGACCGGCCTAGCACGAATCACCGCACGCCTGCCAATCTTCTTGTAGTTGCAAATCCGATCGGCTCAATCAGCCATCGGCATCGAGGCCGATATCGAGCACCTTGGCACTGTGCGTGAGCCAGCCGATCGAAATCAGATCGACGCCGGTCGCCGCCACCTCCGGCGCCGTAACCGGCGTGATCCCGCCCGAAGCCTCCGTGATCAACCGGCCATCGACCAGCCGAACGGCAGCACGCAGTTCAGCCGGCGTCATATTGTCGAGCAGCACCGCATCGACCGGCAAAGTCAGCACGTCACGCAGTTGATCCAGCGTATCGACCTCGATCTCGATCTTGACCAGGTGTCCGATCGCGGCCCGCGCGCGCTCCACAGCCGGGCGGATGCCGCCAGCCACGGCGATGTGGTTGTCCTTGATCAGGACCGCATCGTCGAGGCCGAAGCGGTGATTGGCGCCGCCGCCGACCCGAACCGCATATTTCTGCACCATCCTGAGACCGGGCAGCGTTTTGCGCGTGCAGGTGACGCGCGCTTTGTGCGGTTGCAACGAGGCGGTGATCGCCGCGGTGGCCGACGCGATGCCGCAGAGATGGCCGAGAAAATTGAGTGCCACCCGCTCGGCCGTCAGCACGCCCCGCGCCCGGCCCTCGACCCGCGCAATGATGTCGCCTGGCGCCACCGCGCTACCGTCGGGGCGGATCGCCTCGAATCGGATCGCCGGATCGATCAGCCGAAAGGCGATCGCCGCCAGATCGAGCCCGGCGACGATTCCGGCCTGACGCGCGTTCAGCGCCAGCCGCGCCATGGTCTCAGCCGGCACGATGCTGTCGCTCGTGATATCGCCGGCCCGGCCCAGATCCTCGATCAACGCGGCGCGGACCAGCGGCTCGATCAGGATTGAGGGCAACGGCGTGACGTTCAACAAGGTCATGGCGCGGAACCGCCTTTGTCTGCATCCCGCGCAATGCGGAGCACGCCACCGTCCGGCCGTGCAATTTCGATGATGGTTTCGACACGAACGAGACGTCGATCGAGATCTCGGATATCCATCGCAAGCCGATCGACGGCGTTCGCCACCGATATGACCTTCCCGTTCAACTCGATCGTCGTCTTCAGGCCGGAAAGGATATCCCTGATCATATTCATGCCGCCGGCTGTCGATCGAGCTGCGACCGCGTTGCCTCGATACTCGCCAGCGCCCGGTCCAAAGCGGCCGACGCTTCGCCATTGCTGCGTTCCAGTTCCGCAGCCAACGCCGCCAGTTGCGCCAGTTCCGCCACCTCCTCCGGGTCGAACGAGTCGACCGATTGGCGGACGAACTCCCCGACAGAAACACCCGCCCCCCTGGCTCTCGCTTCCAGCGCAGATTTCTCGGTCCTGGTCATGAGGACGGTGACCCGTTCGGTCGCAAGTTCCGATGATTGCACGTCCAATATCCTCATTATCATATCATGCTCATGATAATGCGCTTTGCATGCGCTCTCATCAAGATCAGTTTCGGCGCAAACTCAGTCGCCAGCCGACATGGCACGCAACGTCCGGCCGGGCACGAAACCATCGACCAGGGCGAGCGCCTCGGCCAGCGCCAACGGGCGTCGTCGGGCCAAGCTCGCATCATGGCCCGGAAAGTCGGTTCGCGCGTGCCCGCCCCGGCTTTCGGGGCGCAGCCAGGACGCCGACGCAACCAAAAGCCCGGCGAGCGCGGGTGCCGCGGCGGCGCTTGATCCGGCTGCGATCGGTGCAAGGGTCGCCAGCGCCTGCTCCAGCCCGCTCCGGTCGCGCAGCACGCCGACATGGTCGTTCATCGCGGCCCGGACGGCGCGCAGGCCAGCCGGGTCCGGTGCGGGCACCGGGCGCCGCCAGGTGCTCGAAACCGGACGGCGAAGCACCGCACCGGCGGCCAGATCGCGGCCGACCTCGATGCCGGTGACGGCTGCCTCCAGCGTCGAATTGCTGGCAAGCCGATTGCCGCCGTGCAGCCCGGTCGCCGCCGCTTCGCCGCAGGCCCAAAGGCCGGGCACGCTGGTGCGGCCGCGCGCATCCACGGCAATCCCGCCCATATGATAATGCGCCGCGGGACAGATCGGGATCGGGGCAGCGACCGGATCGATGCCCGCCTGACGGCACGCCTCGGCAAGACCGGGAAAGCGCCGCACGACATCGGCACCGAGCGCCGCGCGCGTGTCCAGAAAGACTCGGTGCCCTTCGCCCAGATGCTGCCAGACCGCGCGGGCGACGATGTCGCGCGGCTCAAGCTCGGCCCGGCCATAACCGGTCATGAAACGCGTGCCGGTCTCGTCGATCAGGATAGCACCGTCGCCGCGCAACGCCTCGGTCGCGAGCGGCATCGGATCGCGGCCGACATCGAGTGCCGTTGGGTGAAACTGCATGAATTCGAGATCGACCAGATCGGCCCCGGCCCGCGCCGCCATGGCGACACCCTGCCCCAGGGCGCCGGCCGGATTGGTGGTGTGAAGCCAAAGGCCGCCGAGGCCGCCGGTCGCCAGCACGACGGCGCGGCTCGGCAGCAACGCGACCTCGCTGTCGGTCGCCAGGATCACGCCCTCAATGCCGTCGCCGCGCACCAGTTCGAGCGCGGACACATTGTCGAGCACCGTAATTGATGGCGTGCGCCGCACCGCCTCGACCACGGCGCGCATGATTTCGGCACCGGTCCCGTCGCCGTCGGCATTGACCACGCGGTGGCGGCAATGCGCGGCTTCGAGCTTGAGCTTGAATCCGCCGCCCGCATCGCAGCCGAACCGCACCCCGAGGGTCACCAACCGATCGACGATAGCCGGGCCGGCCCCGATGATCCGGCGCGCGGCCACCTCGTCGCACAAGCCGTCACCCGCCGCGAGCGTGTCGGCCAGATGCAGTTCCGGGGAATCATCGGCCCCGACTGCGGCGGCCAGCCCCCCTTGCGCCCAGGCGCTGGCGCAGCCTGCGCCGAGCGGCGCCTTGGCGACGACCACGACCGGGCGCGGGGCCAGTTCCAGCGCCGCCATCAATCCTGCAAGCCCGGCACCGACAATCACCGGCCGGCCAGCGAGCAGCTTGAGATCGGGGTGCATGGTTCAGCCGATCGCGATCATCCGTTCGACCGACCGACGCGCGCGCTCGGCCCTCTCGGCCGGAATCGTCACTTCGGTCGTCAGGGTCTCCAGCGCGTGGCGGATCTTGGGCAGCGTGATGCGCTTCATGTGCGGGCAGAGATTGCACGGCTTGACGAATTCGACATCGGGATAAAGTGCCGAAACATTGTCGCTCATTGAGCATTCTGTCACCAACGCCACTCGCGCCGGCCGGTACTTGGCGACGAAATCGACCATCGCCGCGGTCGAGCCGGCGTAATCGGCGACCGCCACGACCTCGGGCGGACATTCCGGGTGGGCCAGCACCACGACATTAGGGTGGTTTTCCCGCAGGCTGGCGATATCGGCCGGGGTGAAGCGCTCATGCACTTCGCACGCCCCTTCCCAGGCGATGATCTCCACCTTGGTCTCGGCCGCGACATTCTTGGCGAGATAACGGTCGGGCAGCATGATGACGCGCGGCACACCCAGCGATTCCACGACCTTCTTGGCATTGCCGGACGTGCAGCAGATATCGCACTCCGCCTTGACCTCGGCCGACGTGTTGACATAGGCGACGACCGGCACGCCGGGATAGCGCTGTTTCAGCAGGCGCACATCGGCCCCGGTGATCGAGGCGGCGAGCGAACAGCCGGCTTCGGCGTCGGGGATCAGGACCATGCGGCTCGGATTGAGCAGCTTCGCCGTCTCGGCCATGAAATGCACGCCGGCCACGACGATGATATCGGCCTCGACCTTGGCCGCCTCACGCGCCAACGCCAGACTGTCGCCGACGATATCGGCCACACCGTGGAAAATTTCCGGAGTCTGGTAATTATGCGCCAGGATGACCGCGTTGCGCTGGCGCTTCAACGTCAGGATCGCGTCGATATCGGGCGCGAAGAACGGCCATTCGATGGCCGGAATGACCCGGCTGACCTGCTCATAGATCGCTCCGGTGCGGGCGAGAACAGCAGAATCGGCGGTAATTTGGGCGGTCTGCATCAGATTCAACCTTTATGCTCATAATGAGCATTATCAGGTGCCAGAAAAGCCGGTCTCGGCCGGCACATGGTTATGCTAGAACGGAGCATAAGGGGCCTGTCAAGGGAAAACCGTTCGAATCACCGTTGCCGCTGGGCCAACACCGCGCCGGGTCGGACAGGAACTCCATTGACGCATCGGGGATTATTCGATCCTTTGGCGATCGGTCGATCGGGCGGACGAAGAACAGCATTGCGAATTCCGCATCGTCAAAATCGCCGGCCACGACGATCAAGGCTTGCGGGATAGCGCAAGGTGCCGCCAAATCCGGGCCGGTCGAAATGCGGGATACCGGGTGAAATGACGGACAGGATCGATTTCAACAAAGAACTTCCGGTCGAATACGGCACAGCGCAGTCGGTGAGTCCCCTGGTCCGCCGCGTCGTCGCCAACAATCCCAGCCCGTTCACCTTCAAGGGTACCGGCACCTATTTCATCGGCCGGGACGAAGTCGCGGTAATCGATCCGGGTCCGTCCGATGCAGCGCATCTGTCGGCTCTGCTGCGAGCGCTCGATGGTGCGACCGTGCGCTGCATTCTCGTCACCCACACCCATATCGATCATTCGCCGCTGGCCGCGGCGCTCAAGGCCGCAACCGGCGCGCCGGTATTGGGCTTCGGCCCGCACCCGCCCCACGGCAGTGCCGGCGAGATGGGTGGCGATTCGGACTTCATCCCCGACGTCCGTCTCGAGGATGGTGCGGTGCTGACCGGCAAAGGCTGGACGCTGGAGGCGATTCACACACCGGGCCATGCTTCGAACCATCTCTGCTTTGCCTTGCGCGAAGAGGCATCAATCTTCACCGGCGATCATGTCATGGGTTGGTCGACCAGCGTCGTCAGCCCGCCCGATGGTGACATGGCACATTACATGGCATCGCTTGATCGGCTGCGGCGGCGGAACGAAAAGCTCTACATTCCGTCGCATGGCCCGGAAATCGCCGACGGCCCAGGCTTCACCCGTGCGCTGCTCGGCCATCGCCGCCAGCGCGAAGCGGCCATCCTGCATCATGTGGAAAATGCGCCCTGCACCATAGCGGAGCTGGTGACGCAACTCTATCGCGGCCTTGACCCACGCCTGACCGCGGCGGCCGGACGTTCCGTCCTGGCCCACCTGATCAAACTCGAAACCGAGGGCAAGGCGATCTCGGCCGATGGAGCCTATCGGGCGGCCTGAGCGGCCGCCCTGCCGGTTCGGTTACGCCGCCGGTATCAGCCGAATGTCCACGGCGTTGAGGCCGCGTTCCGACTGGATGACACGGTAGGACACCCGTGTTCCATGCTCCAGTTCGTCGATGGTGCAATCGATCAACGACGTTACATGAAAGAACAGATTATCGCCGCCTTCGGCCGGACGGATAAATCCATAGCCCCGTTCCGAGATTATCGAAATAATCGTTCCGGTTTGCTCGACACCACCCGCCGGGACGATGACTTCCTTCGGCTTGACGAACAAAGTTCCGATCATCGGATCGTTTTTCCGGCTGCGGGAATCAATTTCATCGGACATCATGACCGGATAGGTGACTTCATTGATCAGCGACTGCGACGCTCTGGTCGTATAGACCTTGCCGTCCCGCATGGAATCGAAATCCCAGGCCAGCAGCATGACCCGCGTTCCCAGTGTATTGAGCTTGCGAACCAACGGTACGAAGTCACCATCACCGGTAATGAGAACACTTACGTTAAAGCGCTTATAGATCGCCAGTTCGAATGCTTCCAACGCAAACCAGACATCGATGCCTTTTTCTTTGCTGTCCTTCGTTACCGGCAGAAAATGCATCGTAACGCCTTCGCGGATCAAAACATCATCCCATTGACGCTCGCGATACAATGAATCCTGCTCTTGCGAAACTTTCGCATTCAGCCGGCCGCGGAAATAATGGGCATCGACGATCTGACAGAAGCGCCGATCGACATTTTCCTGCCTGGCAATTTCATCCCGAATATAGGCGTACAACCCGGTTATCGACAAACGAGAGCGGCGCTCATGCTCATATAGATAGTAATTAGAAACATGAGAGAAATACGTTCCGTCAATGAAAACGCCTATCCGGAGCAGCGCATTGTCATGTTGACTGGGCATTTTATAATATCCGCCTATCGTAATGAGTTTTCAAATATTTTAGTTATATGTTCAATCGCAGGGCCATTCTTATGAGCCCAAGAGAAGTGTCCATATAGCTTGGAAGGGATTTAGGGGCGTCCGCGAAAGGTGCATTTTTGAGTTAAGCTATCCGGCCGGCGCACGCCGTTGTTGCAATTTTCACCCAATAATCGTGCGTCCCATTGCCCTCCCCATCTCAATGTCAACTATAGCAACCATTCAGTTCGACAGAATTTTATTACGCCGAGCCATCGAAGTCATGATTGCGGCTGGTGAAACTACATGAACGCGATCGATGGGGCAAGCGATTAGCACCGGCAAATGGGCCTATTTTCGGCTCACTGTCCGGTGAATCGGGCGCGGCGGAAACCCCACCGCGCCCTTTTGCGTCAATGCGGGGCCGTACCAAGCTCATCGAGGAGTGCCTTGGCGCCATAGATTTTGGCCAGCGACTCACGGATGGCAACGGCGCTGACCGAAACGCTGCGATTCAGCGCCGGGTCGTAGCCATAGTCACCGCCGAGCGATTTGAAATTGCCGTCGAAGGCGAGGCCGATCACATCGCCCTTGCGGTCGATCACCGGCGAGCCGGAATTACCGCCGACGATGTCGTTGGTCGAGGCGAAGTCGAACACTGTGCTGGCCGTCAACCGGTCCTTGGCGGCCATCCATTTCTCCGGCAGGCGGAACGGCTCGGACCCGGTCGCCCGGTCGAACACGCCCGAGAACCGGGTCAGCGGCGCGATGCTCTTGCCCGCCTCGTCCCAGCCCTGAACCCCGCCATAGCTAATCCGCATGGTGAAGGTCGCGTCGGGATATGTCGTGTTGCCGAGCAGCGCAAATTGGGCACGCGCGATCTTGCCACCGGCCGCGTCAAGCACGGAATCATAGTCGTCTTCGGTCTGCCGGCGCACGGTGCGCGCTTCGGGATCGATCAGCCGGGCGAAGACGACCATCGCATCCGTTGAGCCGGCAACGCCGCTTTCCAGCAGTTTCTTGCGCTGCGCGGTGTCACCAAGCTTGGTGCCTTTGACGAGCGATGCGGCCAATTGCTCGGGCGACTGGTTGCCCAGCAACTTATGCACCATAGGATCGTCGGGACCGAGGATCTCGCGTCCCTTGCCGAGCCAGTAACCCAATGTCACGATTTCCAGATCGGCCGAGATCGGCTGGTCGGCCAACAGACTCTGGCGGAGCGCCGGGAAGCTCGCATTGGTATATTCCTGAAGCCGCTCACCATCCGGCTTGGCCTGCTCGACCGGTGCACGCACCAGGATGAGCGCGTCATTCAGCAGGCGCGAGGCCCGGCGCATGGTTCCGACCACGAAGGCGCGATCGGCAATCGCCCGATGCCGTTTGAGCGCCGCGTCGATATCGTCCCAGGCCGACCCGCTGCTCTTGGACAGTTCCGGGTCCGTCGCGACCTTGGCCCGAAGTGCCGTCTCCGCCGCTCGCTTGCCCTCGATCAGGGCCGGCTCGGCCAGTGCCTCCCATTCGCCGCGCAGCGCCTTCAGGCTGTTTTCGACCCCGAGCAGCGATGCCTCGCCGACCCGGCGCTGCTCCGGTCCACGGCGGACAAACTCGGTCAGGACGCCGCGCGCTTCCGCCAGATAAAGTGCTGTGCGCGGGAGCGTGACGTTACGTTCTTCTTCGAGCTGCGCCACGGTGAACAACCGCTCGGTCGAGCCAGGATTGCCGACGGTGAAGGCGACTTCGCCCGGCAATGGCTCGCGCTCGCCGAAATGAAAATAGCCGTCCTTGGAATCGAGCGGCTTGCCGTTTTCGTAAATCCGCAGGAACCCGACATCGAGCGCATAGCGCGGAAACTCGAAATTGTCCGGATCGCCGCCGAAATCGGCGATCGCATCTTCGGGCGCGAAGACCATGCGAACATCCTGATAGCGCCGGTATTTATAGAGATCGTAGCGTCCGCCGCGGAACAAGGTCACAACGTCGCAGCGCAGTTTGTCGTCGCCACGGGCGCATTCCTGGGTGATCGCCGCGGTCTCGGCCTTGAGGGCGGACGCGAAGTCGGCGCCGGCCTTACCGTCGGTCGCCTTGCGTATCCGGTCGGTGACCGGGGTAATTTCCAGCAGCCGGTTGGCCTCGGTCGTCGTGCAGCGCTTCTCGTCGGCCGGGGTCGCCGCCAGATAGCCCAGAGCTGACGTATCGTCGCCCTTCCGCGAAATCTGGGTCAGGCATTCGCGAACGCAATGGTGGTTGGTTGCAACCAATCCATTGGGCGAGACCAAGCTGGCCGAACAGCCATTGGCCAGCCGGATCGCCGACAGCCTCGCATGATCGAGCCAAGCAGCATCGGGCTTGAAACCGTAGGCGGCCTGCACCTTATCGGCAGGAAAATCATTGGGCAGCCACATGCCCTCATCCGCGCGGGCGGTGCCGACGGCGAGGGAAAGGGCGGCGAGAACGAGAAGGGCGCGCGGCATAAAGACAACTCCGGGCTGGGAAGGTGGCGATCCTGCCGGAACGGCTCCGCCCCCGCAAGCATCTCGCTTACGGCTTGACCCCGGTCACCGAACTCGGCACGTCCAGCACCCGAATGTCGGTCAACCCGGTCTCGGCGAACCAATTTGCGACCTCTACCGACGAATGAATGCCGTGAAACACCGGCGAATAGGCGTCGAACGTGTCGAGAATGTCGTTTTCCAGCCCGAGTCCCTGATCGCTGAACGGAAAGAGTCGCCGCAGCAACTGGACCCATCGCCGATTCGGATCGGCATAGATGCGCGGCACGATCCAGCGGCACCATTCGTAGAAAGCGCGCGAAGGCAGCCGCGACGTGAAGGGTATCCAGTTGTTGCGCACGGCATATTCGCCGCTGTCGGGATAGACCCAGATCGAGATCCGCCCGCCTCGCTTCAGCTTGGGCACCAACGCCTTGAAGTAGCGTTCCGTGGACGGTGTATGATGCAGCACGCCGATCGAGACGATGACATCGACGCTTTCGTCGGCCAGCGGCAGCCGGCCGATATCGGCCTGCGCCACCATCACATTCGGCCGGTCGCGGAAATTAGCGTGTGCCGCCTCGACCGCGTAGGACAGATCGACCCCGACCACCTTGGCGCCCCAGCGCGACAGCACGTCGCTGAACCGTCCGGCCCCGATGCCGGCATCGAGCACCAGCTTGCCGCGCACATCGTCGGGGCCGAGGCCGGTCTTGGCCGTCAACATCGCCTCGGAACTGCCCGACCCGGTGAAGCTGTCGAGCTGCGTGCGGTTATGAGTGTTCCATTCGAAACTGAAGGAACCGACATAATCATCCGACGGCACGAAGCGTGGAATGCCGCGCAGTACGGGGTAGCTCGTGCCCGACGCGGCGACCAGCCGATCGCCCTGCCAGGCGAGCGGTGCCCCGGTCTCCGGACAGACAAGAATGCCGGCCAGCGCCGGATCGAGCGCCTTGGCGGTCACCAGCGTGTCTCCACCAGCCGATAGCGCCTGCCGTTGGTCCGTGGATCGGAATTGTCACTGGACGCGAAATAGACGCGTCGGCCCCAATGGGAATAGCGGCCGAGCCCGAGCGTCCGAATCGTATCGTGGGGCGCGTGGCCGAACGGAAGCTTCACACCATCCTCATAGAGTTCGAGGCCCGAGGCGCCGTGGAGATCCGACATGATCCAAGGCAGCACCCGTGCCGTATAGCAGCACCCGGTTTCCGGCTCGATCCGGCGCAACGTCACGCGCCAGCGCGGCCGCAGAAACGCGCCGAGAAACGCAAGCACCGGCCGGGCCGGCAGGCGCCCGCGCAGAATGAGCCAGCATCCGCCGGCCAGCAGGTAGAGGTTGACACCCAGAACATAGAGCCGGCGCCGGCCGGGCGAGACGGGCGAAAGCTCGGGGGTGGCACTCATGACCGCATCCTCGCATCGAAACCATAGGCGGCCAGGGTATCGTCTACCATCCGGGCCAGACCGAAGCGGGCTTCGATGAAGGCCGGACCGGCA
>JAXDMU010000219.1:0-3083 GCA_034665905.1 Aliidongia sp.
GCGGTTCAATCGCCGCGTCGTGATCGGCGTCGCCGCTGTGGCCTGCGTGGCGGTCGGCGGTGCCACCCTGATGGCGCTCTACGCGCCGTCGCTGCCGCGTGGTTCGGGCGGCGAATTGCTCGACACCGGCCGCAAGCAGGTCGCCGATGGCCTGGCCGGCTTGCCCAGCAGCTATGGCGATCTGGCGCGACCGACGCCCAAGCTCGGGGCGCCGCTGCCCGGCGATCTGGGGCCGCCGGTGGTCGCGGTCGAGCGGAATCTCGGCGTGGCCCCGCAGGAGAATGGGCTGCGGCCGAACCCGGAAGAGGATGCCGCGCGGGCCGAGCGCATCCGTCTCGTCCGCCAGGCACAGGATGCGCGGGAATCGAAGGTGTTCTTCGCCGTCTCGCTGCCGGCGGCCCAAGCCGGCACCGCCGTGGCGAGCGCCGGGAAGGAGGCGGGAGCGGCGGATACCGGCAAGGAGCCGGCGGCCCCGTCGGCACCGCTCGATCTCGACCCGACCAAGGACCCCAACGACCAGCAGCACAAGCTGGATCTGCTGAATGCCAAGCAGGATGACCACGAGATCTACAATCCGCATGGGCTGCAACACCCGGTCTCGCCCTATCAGGTGATGGCCGGCACGCTGGTCGCGGCCAGCCTGCTGACCGGGCTCAATTCCGATCTGCCCGGTCTGGTCACGGCTCAGATTACGGAAAACGTCTACGACACCGTCACCGGCCGGACCCTGCTGATCCCGCAGGGCGCGCGCCTGATCGGCGCCTATGACAGCGTCGTGGCCTTCGGCCAAAGCCGGGCGCTCGTGGTCTGGCAGCGCATCATCCTGCCGAACGGCAGCTCGATCGTGATCGACAATCTGCCGGCGACCGACGCATCGGGCTATGCCGGGCTCCAGGATGAGGTCGATTACCACACCTGGGCGCTGCTGAAGGGGGTGGTGCTCTCGACGCTGGTCGGGGTCGGCGGCCAGATCGGTTCCGGCAACCAGCAGAGCAATCTGGTCGAGGCGATCCGGCAATCGACCCAGGACAGCACCAACCAGGCCGGCCAGCGGATCGTCCAGAAGGATCTGAACATCCAGCCGACCATCACCATCCGTCCGGGCTGGCCGTTGCGCGTTGTTATTCATAAAGACCTTGTCCTTCAACCCTATCGGACCTGAACCCGGAGGAAACGATCATGACCGAACTCAGACTGGCCAGACTGCCCGACCGGACCCCGGTCAAGCTCGGCATCAGCGTCGCACCCGAGCTGCATGCCGCTCTCGCCGCCTATGCCGATGCCTATCAGGCCGCCTATGGCCGGGCCGAAAGCGTCACCGAGCTGATCCCGTTTATGCTGACCGCCTTCATCGAAAGCGACAGCGGGTTCCGCAAGGCGCGGCGCAATCTCGAACCGACCCCGGAAAGCGAGGCCCGCAAGCCGCCGAAACCCCGGCGGCGGGCCGAAAGCGCCGGCGCGGCGGCGCCGGCGGCAGATCCCACTGACGACAAGTGATGGAGGTTGCGATGTCCACGATCGGCACGTTCACGCCCAGCAAGGAGGGCGGCTGGATCGGCACCATTCATACCCTGACGATGAACGCGAAAATCAGGCTGGTGCCCAACGACAACCGGGACAGTAGGAATGCGCCGGCTTTCCGGGTCTTCGTCGGTACGTTGCGCATCGGCGATGCCTGGGCGGCGCGTTCGGCTGCCGAGACGCCGCGCGATTATCTCCGCGTCAAGCTCGACGATCCGAGCCTGCCCGAACCGCTCAGCGCGGCACTGTTTTGGTCCAAGGACGGCAATGAAGCACAACTGGTCTGGAACCGGCGGCGGGCGGATGGGTGAAGATCGGAAAGAGGCATGCCGGCCGCGTGCCGGCATGCCCTCGCTGATATGGACCGATCGTCGAATCCAATCGGTCATGCGGCCGGCCCGATGACGGCCGGCCTGGTGGGCTCCGAACGGGGTCGCCGCCATTCCCACCACCGCCCTTGATCCGCCCCTCCGGCGGCGTCTCCGGCGGTCCCGGCGCTTATCGGGTCCCGGTCCCCGTTTTGCCTCGTTCAGGCCGCCGCGCTGGTCTGGTCGAGCGAGGCCGCCGCGATGATCGACGTGAATTCCTCCAGGAATTCAGGATGGCGCTGCTCCAGGTGCCGTCTGATTTCCGTATTGTTCACCAGCTTCGAGAGATAGCCCGAGGCGATCACCAGATGGAGCACGTCGTCGCCATAAGAGGTCTCGACCGTTTTGAGGTCGCGTTGCAACGTCTCCATCTCGCGTTCCATCCGGCTCATCTGTTCCGCCGACATGCCACCGACTTTCTTTGGCTTGTCGGCATGAACCAGATCATTTTGTCGTGTCGCCGCGAGGAGCGCCTTGGCATAGCTCGACGAATAGGTTCCCGCCGAAATCATCAACTCGGCAGCCTCGATCTGCCGCATCGGCTTCATCTTTCTCAAAACCTCGAAAGTCACCGGGTTGATGGTCTTATCCTTCAGCAGATCGATCACTTCCGGGCAGATGCCGTTCAAGAGCGAGCGCCGTCGCTTGATCTGCTTGATATCCATGTCGAGCGCCGCCGCGAGCTTCTCTTCGGAGACGCCGCGTTCCAGCGCCCGCACGATCATGTAATGCTCCTGAACCGTCGCAAGACGGTTGACGCGTTTGTTATAGGTGAGAGCCTCGTCATCATCCGCGACGAGGCAGCGCACCATTGTTTCACCCAGTTCCAGAAGGGCGGCGTGCCGCAAATGGCCGTCAAGCAGAAGATGCGCTCCCGTCTCGTCTCGGGGGCGGGCGACGACGAGCGGTTCAACGATCCCGACGGCCGGGATGGACTTCAGAATCCGTTTGTATTTGGCGGCCTTCTTGACCTCGTCGGGTATTTTTCGCAGCGGCAGGATTGCGCCGAGCGGGAGAATGACGATCTGCCGATCGAAGGCCAGCTTCACTTGATCCGACATGTTCAGACTCCCGGCATCGCCAGCCGCTCCGCGAGCGGGCGGGGTAAGCTGTGCATGGCTTCCGCCCGCAGTAGCGTGACAAAATGCTCGTCCGCCAGCAGCCGCCGGAGCGCATTGACGACGAAGAGAAGGC
>JAXDMU010000220.1:0-4760 GCA_034665905.1 Aliidongia sp.
CTCGATGCCGTGCTGAACAGCTCGGTCGACGGTCTTTTGGCGTTTGCGGCCGAACGGGATGCCGACGGGCAGTTGTTGCGATTCCGCTGCATCCTGGGCAATCGAGCGGCCGCACGCCTGCGGCGGCGGCCGGTCTCCAGCCTCGCTGGCACTTCGCTCGACAAGCTTCTGATCGATACCGAGCATTTCACGCTGAACGACGAGTTCGAGCGGGTGATCCGCACCGGTGAGCTGTTCGAAGCCGAACGCGAGGTCCTGGAACCGGTGATCGGGCCGCGCTGGTACCGCATGGTGGCGGTGCCGCTGGGCGATGGGGTGATGGTGACGATCGGCGACATTACCGACCGCAATAGGCTCGAAAGCGAATTGCGTGCCGCCGCTACGCGGCTGGTCGAACGCGAAGGGCGGCTGACCGCGATCTATGACAGCGTGCTCGACGGCATCATCACCATCAACACGTCCGGCGTGATCGAAAGCTTCAACCGGGCCGCCGCGCGGATATTCAATTACGCACCGGATCAGGTGATGCGCCGGAACATCCGCATGCTGATGCCGGAGCCCTATGCCTCGGCCCATGACAGCTATCTGGAACGCTACGTCGCGACCGGGCAGTCGCGCGTCCTCGGCACGGTGCGCGAGGTCGAGGGCAGGCGGGCCGATGGTTCGGTCTTTCCCATGGAAATCGCACTGACCGAAACCCTGCTCGGGTCCGGCCGCTTGTTTGTCGCCGCGGTGCGTGACGTGACCGAGCGGCGCGCATTGGAGCGGGTCAAAAGCGAATTCGTCTCGACCGTCAGCCATGAGTTGCGCACGCCGCTGACCTCGATTTCCGGTGCCCTAAGCCTGATCGCCAGCGGGACGGCGGGGCCGCTGCCGGACAAGGCCCGGTCGCTGGTCACGATCGCGCGGTCGAATTGCGATCGCCTGACACGGCTCATCAACGACATTCTCGATCTGGAACGGATCGATGCCGGCAGGATGGTGTTCGAATTCGCGCCGGTGGCGCTGGAGGAGCTGCTGCGCCAAGTGCTCGCCGACAATGTCGAATTCGCCCGAAAATATAGCGTCCGCCTTGAACTGTCGGGACCGCCGCCCTCGGCCACGCTCTGGGCCGATGTCCATCGTCTGGTCCAGGTGCTGACCAATCTGATTTCGAATGCCGTCAAGTTTTCACCGTCCGGCAGCGTGGTCACGGTATCGGCGCGGTTGGCCGACGCGATGGTGCGGATCGCAGTCGAGGATCGCGGGCGCGGTATTCCGGAAACGTTTCGGGATCGTATTTTCGAGAAATTCGCCCAGGCCGATACGGCTGATAATCGGCAAAAGGGCGGAACCGGCCTCGGTCTCAGCATCGTCAAGAGCATCGTCGAACGCCATGGCGGCAGCGTCTCGTTCGAATCGGTCTATGGCACCGGCACGGTCTTCTTCGTCGATCTGCCGTGGCGGCGTCCGGCGCCGGCGGAAATGCCTGACGACACCACACGCTTGCCCCGCGTGCTGATTTGCGAAGACGACCCGGACGTCGCCACCGTCATGGCCGGGCAGTTGCAGCAGGCCGGCTATCGCGCCGACCGCGCCGCCACAGCCGATGCCGCGATCAGGCTGCTGGCCGAGCGGCGCTATGACGCCATGACGCTCGATCTGGCCTTGCCCGATACTGACGGCCTGTCGCTCCTGCGTCGGGTGCGCGAGAATCCGCGGCACAGCGAGATGCCGGTGATCATCGTCTCGGCCTGGATCGACAGCCCGGCTGGCCAGGCTGCGAGTCTGGAGGGCGAGGTGCTGGGCATCGTCGACTGGCTGGGCAAGCCGGTCGATCAGGCGCGCTTACAGCACACCCTGAACGGCATTCCCAAACACGGCAACCGGCCGCATGTGCTGCATGTCGAAGATGACCTCGATGTCGCCCGCCTGGTCAATTTCGCCCTGCGCGATCTGGCCGACATTACCTCGGTGCCGTCGATCGCCGAGGCACGGCGCGCGCTGAAGGCAGGCGGGGTGGACCTGATGATCCTGGATATCGGGCTGATCGACGGCTCGGGGCTCGTGCTGCTCGACGGCGACGATCCCAAGCCGCCGACCGTGCTGTTCACCGGCCAGGAGACGCCGCCCGAGCGGTGCGACGAGCTGGTTGCCGTGCTGGTCAAATCGCGGACCACGCTCGATCATCTCTCAAGCGTGATTCGCGAACGGCTGGAGCAGATCCCAGTCGGGTGAATAGGCGCTTTTCGCACGAAAATTAGAGCAACTGTGACGACAATCGGGTCAGGGACGCGGCCCAGCCTTGCACCGTACAGCATCGGCTTGACCGCGACGCGCGCTGGGCCATCATCGCGGATACGTCAATCCATCGAGAAAGCTTGTCCATGTGTCAATCATCCGGTATCGCGCCATTGCTTCTAGCCGCCGCAATGGCCCTTGTCTCGATTCCGGCCGGGGCGCAGGGCGCGGCCGAGACCCTGCCTGACGCGCTGGCCGCGGCCTATCGCGACAATGCGGCCATCGCCGCCCAGCGCTATGCGCTGCGCGGCACGGACGAGCAGGTACCGCAGGCGCTCGCCGGCTGGCGGCCGAGCGTGTCGCTGACCGGGGAGGTGACGCGCGGCCGGCAATTTTTCAATTTCGGCCAACCAACCGTCCAGGATCTGACCAATCGCATCTACGCGCTTCAGATTACGCAGCCGATCTATCATGCCGGCACCGGGGCCGATATCGATCGCGCCGAAGCCGCCGCCGCGGGCGGTCAGCAACAATTATCCTCGGTCGAGCAACAGCAATTGCTGGCCGCCGCGATCGCCTATCTCGACGTGTTCCGCGATCAGAATCTCGTCGCGCTGAACCGCAAACTGGTTCAGGTGCTGACCGTCAACCGGCAGAACGTCGAATCGACTTTCCGGGCCGGCACGGCGACCGAAACCGATACCGCGCAAGCCACGGCCCGCCGCTCCGGCGCGGTTTCGGGCCAGCTCGGTGCCGAGTCGCAGCTGGCGACGTCGGTTGCCAAATTCCGCGCCGTGGTCGGCAGCGACGCCGGCGCGCTGGCGTCACCGTCGGTGCTGGGTCAGGTGCCGCCGACCGAAGACGAGGCGTTGGCCCTGGCACTGACGTGCAACCCCGCTCTGCTGGCGGCCCGCCGTCAGCTCGACGCGGCGCGCCAGCAGGTCGATGTCGCGCGTGGCAAGCTTTTGCCCAAGCTCGACGGCATCGCCGAAATCGAACATGAGGACGAATTGTTCGCCAAGGGTGTCCGGCTCAATTCCGCGGTGATCGGGGTCCAGGTCACGGTGCCACTCTACGAGTCGGGCAGCGATTATTCGCTGGTCCGAGCCGCGCGTGAAGCCGTCTCGCAGGGGGAAAGCCAGATCGTCCAGGCCGAGCGCGATACGCGGCAGCAGATCAGCACGGCCTGGAACGCGCTGGGCGCTGCACGGGCGCAGCAGCAGAATTTCCACGAACAGATCCGCGCCAACGAAGTGGCGCTGCGCGATACCGAGCGCGAGGTCGACGCCGGCACCCGCACCCGGCTCGATGTGCTGAACGCCCAGCAGGAATTGTTCACCAGCCGAATCAATCTCCTCATTGCCGAACACGATACGATGGTGGCGGCGTTTCAGCTTGAGACCGCCGCCGGCGGCTTCACGCCCGAAGCGCTCGGCCTCGACGTACCGCGCTACGATCCGGCAAAACATCTCGATGCCGTTCGCGACAAATGGATCGGTACGGAGCCGCCGAAATAGCGGCATTTTCCTCGACGCGCCCGCCGCGTCTGAAGCTGTCTCTGACAAGCTTGGAAATTTCATACCGGATTGCGTCGGAGTATCGGGACGAGCGCTTTCCAATTGGAACGATTCGCCGCATTATGGCGTCCATGGAAGCGCGATTGGCGAGGAGCGGCGATGGCGATACCACAACATTCGAGCGATGGTGAAACACTACTGGCGGGGTTGGCGGCCTGGCTGCCACGCCGGTTTCTGCTCGCCATCGATATCATGCTCGATGTGTCGTTCAACGGTGCGGTCGGGCCGCTGCCCGCGGCCGAGCTGGGCCAGCGCCAGGGGCTTGAAACGCGCAAGCTGGAAGCGATTCTTCAGCGCCTGTCCCGCGCCGGCCTGTTGAAGAGCGTCCGCGGCCCCAATGGCGGCTATCTCCTGGGCGATGAGCGCGGTGCCATCACGATCGGCGCGATTTGTCGGGCCGTGCTCGACCCCGACAAGCCGACACCGTTCGATCAATCCCCCTCAGCCTCCATGCGCAAGGTCGTCCTGCCGATGGTCGAGCGCGTGCATCAGCAGATGTTGGGCGAATTCGATCGCATCAGCCTCGGCGATCTCTGCCGCGAAAGCCGGATGGCCGGGCTTGCCAGCAAATGCGACGGGATGGTCGATTTCGTGATTTGAGCGCGCGTGTCATGCATGGCTGGGCGGAGTCGAGGGCCGGCCCGGTTGCGAGGCAGGGCCGCGAAGGATCGGCGCACCAAGCGCTTAGGTCGAGCATTGATGGCAAGAGGTATCGTTTCGAGGGCGAAACCGATTCAGTTTTGAATTTACAAAATAGTTCCCGTGCTTTTTATTTAATCCACAAATTCGAATCTGAGTGCAGTCCGCCGGAGCGTGGCAAATGTTTCAAGGCAAGCCGTCCAAGGTCGAAGCGATCAAGACCGCCAGCACGCGTCTGCGCGGAACCATCACGCAGGGTTTGGAATCGCCGGCCCCGGTGTTCGACCCGGCGGACCATCAGCTGCTGAAATTCCACGGAATCTA
>JAXDMU010000221.1:0-5032 GCA_034665905.1 Aliidongia sp.
CCCGATCTTGCGGCGCGCCAGACGCACTATGCCGTGGATGTGCCCTGGGTGCTGGGGCTCATCGCCACGAGATCGCTCGACCAGGAAGTGCCGGGCATCAAGCCGCTGGTCGCCGCAAGCAAGGACCGGATACGTAGTGGTATGATCGCCTATGCCGCCCTCGTGGCGGTCCGGGCGCATCCGGCGGATGCCGAGGCGCGGGCGACGCTTGACGGCCACGTCAAGGATCTGGGCTACGGCCTGCTCCTCAAGCGCTATACCGACCTTGTGACCGATGCCACGCCCGAGCAGGTCGAACAAGCGGCCTGGGACACGGTACCCAATGTGCTGCCGCTGTTCTGGTCGTTCCGTTTCATGGTCGCGATCGGCGTGTTCTTCATCGCCTTCTTCGCTGTCTCCTTCTGGCTTTCGGCCAAGCGCCAGCTCGATCGCCACAAATGGTTCCTCAGGCTCGCCCTGTTCACCTTGCCGCTGCCGTGGATTTCGTCCGAACTCGGCTGGTTCGTCGCCGAGAATGGGCGGCAGCCTTGGACCATCGACGGCGTGTTGCCGACCTTCCTCTCGGCGTCGAGCGTTAGCGCAGGCAGCGTGTGGCTCAGTATTGCCGGATTTGTCGTCTTCTACAGCACGCTCGCCATCATTGAACTGTACCTCATGGTGAAATACATCCGGCTCGGTCCTGAGCCCGGCGGGGCACCGAGTTCGTCACCGTCCAGAGGCATGCGTCCGGCGAGCGCGGGAGAATGACCGTGGAATTCCTCGACTATCCGACGCTCCGCGTCATCTGGTGGCTCCTGCTCGGCGTCCTGCTGATCGGTTTTGCGATCATGGATGGCTTCGATCTCGGCGCCGGCATCCTGCTGCCCTTCGTCGCCCGCACCGATGGCGAGCGGCGCGTCGTCCTCAACACGATCGGCCCGGTCTGGGAGGGCAATCAGGTGTGGCTGATCCTCGGGGCCGGCGCGATCTTCGCGGCCTGGCCGACGATCTATGCCGTGGCGTTTTCCGGCTTCTATCTGGCGATGTTCGTCGTGCTCTGTGCGCTCATATTGCGACCGGTGGGCTTCAAGTACCGCAGCAAGCTCGCCGGATCGCGCTGGCGCGCCACCTGGGACTGGATGCTGTTTCTCGGCGGTCTCGTGCCGGCGCTGATTTTCGGCGTCGCCGTCGGCAACGCCTTGCTGGGCGCGCCCTTCGGCTTCGACGACTTCATGCGGATGACCTATCATGGCAGCTTCTTCGGCCTGCTGAGCCCGTTTGCGCTCTTGAGCGGGCTCGTCTCGGTCGCCTTGCTGACCATGCATGGCGGGACGTTCCTGGCTATGAAGACCGCGGGTCCGGTCGCCGATCGCGCGACGAGGGCGGCGATCATCGCGGCACTCGTGCTGATCCTGCTCTTCGCCGCGGCCGGTGTCTGGACGGCCGGTCTGGAAGCGTATCGAATCTCGGGAGCGCTGGCCCATGACGCGGATTCGAGCCCGCTGGGCAAGATTGTGTTGCGCGAGACCGGCGTCTGGCTCGCCAACTACCGGTCCATGCCCTGGACGATCGTCGCACCGGCCATGGGGCTGCTGGGCGCGATGCTGGCGGCTCTGGCCGTCTGGCGCCGCTACGCCATTCCCGCCTTCCTCGCGAGCGGCGTGTCGGTCTTCGGCGTGGTGGCGACGGCGGGGGTGAGCATGTTCCCGTTCATCCTGCCATCATCCTTCGATCCGGCGAGCAGCCTCACCGTGTGGGATGCCTCATCGAGCCGGACGACGCTGCTGATCATGCTGGTCGCGGTGGTCGTGCTGCTGCCGGTCGTCCTGGCCTATACCGCGTTCGTCTACCGCGTGATGCGGGGCACGGTGACCGAGCAGCAAGTCGAAGCCGACGATCATAGCTACTGAATGACGGAGACGCGCCATGTGGTACTTCAGTTGGGTGCTGGGTCTGGGTCTGGCCTGTTCATTCGCGATTCTCAACGCGATGTGGCTTGAGGTCAGGGCGGATAATGCGCGGCCGGATACGATTGGCCGCGATGCGCGCTCAGAGGGCGAATAGCGCGACGCGCCCGCTGGTCGGCGCAATGTGCGTGATGCCCTCACCCAATCCGCATCTTCACATAACGCCCGGGCGCATCCTCGATCGGCTTCAGCTTGCCGTCGCCCGGCTGCCGTGCCGGGGCCATCCCGCCGCCGAATTTCTGGGCCCATTTATCCCATTCCGGCCACCACGAGCCGGGGGTCTGTTTGGCGCCCTGGAACCACGTCTCGGGGTTCTTCGGCAGTTTCGGGTTGGTCCAATAGCCGTATTTGTTGGCGTCGGGTGGATTGACCACGCCCGCGATATGGCCGGAACCGCTGAGACAGAATTTGACCGGCCCCTTGTAAAGCTGCGTCGCGGCATAGGAGGATTTCCAGGGCGCGATATGGTCTTCCTTGGTCGCCAGGATGAAGGTCGGCGTCTTGATGTCGGTCAGGTTGATCGGCTCGTGATGCAACGCCACCCCACCCGGCCGGACCAGCCGGTTGTCCTGATACATGTTGCGTAAGTAAAAGCCATGCACGCCCGAGGGCATGCGCGTCGCGTCGGAATTCCAATAGAGCAGATCGAACGGGAAGGGGTCTTTGCCCAGCAGGTAATTATTCACCACGAACGACCAGATCAGGTCGTTGGCGCGCAGCATGTTGAAGGTCTGTGCCATGTCCGCGCCTTCGAGATAGCCGTGTTCGGCCATGCGGCTTTCCAGCGCCTGGATCTGTTCCTCGTCGATGAAGACCGACAGTTCGCCCGATTCGGCGAAATCGACCATGGTGGTGAAATAGGTCGCACTGGCGAAGCGCCGGTCGCCGCGCCGGGCCATGTAGGCGAGGGTGGCGGCCAGCAGCGTGCCGCCGATGCAATAGCCGATGACGTTGACTTCGCGCTCGCCGGTCGCCTGCTCGATCGCGTCGAGCGCGGCGAGCGGCCCTTCATCCATGTAATCCTCGAACTCCTTCAAGGCCAGTTTCTCGTCGGGATTGACCCACGAGATCACGAACACCGTGTGCCCTTGCGCCACCGCCCAGCGGATGAAAGAATTGGTCGGCCGCATGTCGAGGATATAGAATTTGTTGATCCAGGGCGGAATAATCAGCAGCGGCCGGCGCCGCACATTCTCCGTCGTCGGTGAATATTGCAGCAGCTGCATCAGGTCGTTCTGATAGATCACCTTGCCCGGCGTGATCGCGAGATTTTCACCGAGCTTGAATTTATCGAGGTCGGTCATCTTGACGGCGAGCTGGCCTTTGCCGCGCTCCAGATCTTCGAGCATGTTGTTCAGGCCCTTGATCAGATTCTCGCCGCCGCTGTCGATCGTGGTGCGCAGCACCTCCGGATTGGTCATGACGAAGTTCGACGGCGCCATGGCATCGACGAATTGCCGCGTATAGAATTCGACCTTCTTGGCGGTCTTGTCGTCCAACCCGTCGACATCCTTCACCGTCTGCTGAAGAAAGCGCGCGGACAGCAGATAGGATTGCTTGATGTAATCGAAGACGGCGTTTTCTTCCCAGGCGGCATCCTTGAATCGCTTGTCGCTCTTCGGCGTCTCGATGATCGGCGGTGTGTGGCCACCCATCAGCCGCTCGGCCGTGCGCTGCCACAGCCGCATATAATCGTTCCACAGCGAAACCTGCGCCTGAACCAGCCGGGTCGGATCGACCATCAGCTTTGCTGTCATTTCAAAGAACGCCCCGGCGATATTGAGCGGGTCGGCCGTGCCGATCTTGCTGGGCTGCGCGCTCGCTTTGCCCGCTTGCCGTGCGACGAAGTCGGCGACCAGCCGCTGACTGCGCTCGGCAATGTTGGCGACCGCGCGCGACAGTTCCATGGGGTCCGGCAACTTGCCCGGAGACGGGGCGGAATCGTTCATGGGGCGCTTCCCTCTGGGCGTTTTTTGATAAGTGGCAGCGACCCTGGCATCGCCGGCCGCCGCATCACGCGATGCGCGTTAGAGCTAAAGTATGTCATAACATGGTGCGCCGGCCGCCGCACGGAAAGAGCGTCTTCATCGATTGATGGCGGGACTTCTTCGCCCCGCGGCCGCGTTGTCCTTGATCGCGGCGCGGTCAGCCTCTAAGAGGGTAACCGGTCGCGAGGATGACGATCGCACCTTGTCCCTGGAGGGGGTTTATGTTGGTTGCCAGTGGGCGGTCTCGCGAGTGGAACGGCAGGGCTTTGGCACTTGTCTTGGCGGCGGTAGGGGTCATCGGGCTCGATGGCTGTAGCTCGCTCAACCCGATCAATCTCTATCGTGATGTGACGGGTGCGTCCAAGGACGATCCGGGCAAGGATGAGGCGAACACGGCCAATCTCGAAGCCGGCTCGCAGGAACCCTTTCCCTCGGTCGGCTCGGTGCCCAATCCGCCGACCCGCGGCCTGACCGAGTCCCAGCGCGAAAAACTGGCGCAGGGTCTGGTCGCCGATCGCAACAACGCCCACTATGTCGACGAGCAGATGGCCGCCGGCAATGCCGCGGCAGTCATGGCGCCGCAAGTGCCGGTGCCCGAAGAGCAACTGCCGATCGCGATTCCCAGTGGGGCTTCCGCGCAGCCGCCCGCCGTGCCGACGCCTCGGCCCGGCGCCCCGCGATCGAGCGGAAATTTCGTGACCGGCGGCTTCAGCAGCCATGCCGGGGAAACCATCCCCGCGACGCGTACACCGGTCGCACCGCCCCAGCCGGTCGGCGCCGACCGGGAGTCGGCCTTGCAGGCTCCGGCACCGCGCGCGGTGCCGGAGCCTGAGGCGACTCGGGCACCACCGCCACCGCCCGAGCTGAAACCGCTGCCGCCGCCGCAGGCGGTGCAACCTTTCCCAGGTGCTCCGGCTTTGCCGCCGAAGTCACCAGAACAGCCGACCGAAGTTGCCGGCATCCCGGTTCCGCCGGCACCGCCCAGCCGGGCAGAGCCCGTGGCGAATCCGCCCAATATCGCCGCGGCACCGCAGGTCGCGAGCGCTGCCAATTTGTCGGCTGGCAAGCGTGCCAAATCGGCCCAGATCGCCGAGGTCA
>JAXDMU010000222.1:0-2556 GCA_034665905.1 Aliidongia sp.
CTCATCCAGGCGCGGCGTCGAATCGAGCAGGCCCTTGGTATAGGGATGCCTCGGATCTTCGAAGATCTGCTCGGCCGGCCCGCTTTCCATGATGCGCCCGCCATAGAGCACGACGACGCGGTCGCACAGCGAGGCGACGACGCCCAGATCATGGGTCACGAGCACGATCGTCGTGCCCATGGTCGCCGCCAGCTCCTTGAGCAGATCGAGAATTTGCGCCTGCACCGTGACGTCGAGTGCGGTGGTCGGTTCGTCGGCAAACAGCAGCGCCGGCCGGCACAGCAGCGCCATGGAAATCATCACGCGCTGGCGCATGCCGCCGGAAAATTCATGCGGATAGAGCCGGATCCGCTTGGCCGCGTCCGGGATACTGACACGCTCCAGCATGGCGATCGCGTGGCGCATCGCTTCGGCCTTGCCCATGGCGCGATGCTTGACCAGCACCTCGGTCAATTGGGTCGAGACCCGCAGGAACGGGTTGAGCGAGGTCATCGGATCTTGAAAGATCATCGACATGGTGGCCCCGCGCAGCCGATCCAGCGCATCGTCGCGCAGGCCCAGAATTTCCTGGCCATGCAGCTTGACGCTGCCCGAAACCGTGCCATTGCGGGCGAGCAACCCCATGATCGACATCAGGATCTGGCTTTTGCCAGACCCGGATTCGCCGACGATCCCGACCGTCTCGCCGGCGGTGAGCGACAGGCTGACATCGTTGACCGCGGCGACCGTGCCGCTGTCGGTCTGAAACCGGATGCGCAGATTTCTGATTTCCAGGATCGGGGCCGCCTTGGCCGGCGGCGGGCGAACCATCGCCGATGCAGGACGTGCCGCCATCTCAACGATCCTTGGGGTCGAAGGCATCGCGCAAGCCATCGGCGATGAAATTCAGGCTGAACAGCGTGAGCGCCAGGGCGCCGCCGGGAAACAGCAGCTGATAGGGTTCAGTATCCATCGCCGCGGTCCCGGCATCGATCAGTGTGCCCCAGCTCGACATCGGCTCCTGCACGCCGAGGCCGAGATAGGACAGGAAGGACTCGCCGATGATCACATCGGGTACCAGCAAGCTGGCATAGACGATCACCGGGCCGATCGTGTTCGGCACGATATGGCGGCGGACGATGCGCATCGGCTTCATGCCGCCGGCCCGTGCCGCCTCGATGAAATCCTTTTGCTTCAGGCTCAGCGTCTGGCCGCGCACGATCACCGCGATGGTGAGCCACGCCAGGCTGCCGAAGGCTAGCAGCAGCACCAGCATGCCGCGGCCGAACAGCAGCGTCAGCATGATGATGAAGAATAGAAAAGGCAGGCCGTAGAGCACATCGATCGTGCGCATCATGATCTGATCGACCGCGCCACCAAAATACCCGGCAACCGCGCCATAGCCGGTGCCGATCACCACAGCCACGATGGCCGCGAGAATGCCGATGGCAAGCGATGTCCGGCCGCCCAGCAGCAGCCGGACCAGCAGATCGCGGCCGAGATCGTCGGTCCCGAACAAATGGCCGGACGAAAAAGACGGGCCGTTGGAAATGGCCGAATAATCCTGAGTTTCAGGATCGAAGGGAATGAACCAGGGGCCGACCACGCAGGCCAGCATGATGAAACCGAAGATGTAGATCCCGGCCACCGCGAGATGGTTCCGGCGCAGCCGGGCGAAGCCGTCCCTGACCTTGTCGCGGCCCGGCTCGATCGCATCGTGATCAACCGGCTGAACGGCGGCATCAGTCATAGCGCACCTTGGGATCGACCAGTGAATAGGCCAGATCGACGATCAGATTGGCGAAAATGATGAGTGCCCCGTAGAAGATCAGCGTGCCCATCACCAGCGTGTAATCGCGGTTGGACGCCGCTTCGACGAAATAGCGGCCGATGCCGGGAACCGAAAAGACGCGCTCGATCACGACGGACCCGGTGATGATGCCGGCCGTGGCCGGCCCGAGATAGGCCAGCGTCGGCAGCAGCCCGCCGAGCAGAGCGTGCCGCAGCACGGTCAGGCGCATGCCAAGCCCCTTGGCGCGCGCAGTGCGCACATGGTTGGAGCGCAGCGACTCGATCATACTGCCGCGGGTCAGGCGCGAAATAACTGCGATCGACGGCAGCGACAGGGCGAAGATCGGCAGCACCTTGTGCTGCCAGCTGCCGTCCCAGCCGGCGACCGGCAGCCAGTGCAGGCCAACGGCAAGAACCAGCTGTAGAATGGGTGCAACGATGAAGGTCGGCACCGCGACGCCGATCATGCCGAAACTCATGACGGCATAGTCGATCGCCGAATTCTGCCGGAGTGCCGCCAGGGTGCCGATCGCCATGCCGATCGTCGTCGAAATCAGGATTGCCCATAATCCGATATCGAGCGAAATCGGAAAACCCCGCAAAATCAGTTCCGAGACCGTGTAGTCGCGATATTTGAAGGAAGGCCCGAAATCGAGCTGCACGACATTCCAGACATAGCGCCCGAACTGTTGGTACAGCGGTTCATCGAGATGATATGCCTTGTTCAGATTGGCCATGACCTCGGGCGTTGCCTTGCGGTTGGCATCGAAGGGCCCGCCCGGTGCG
>JAXDMU010000223.1:0-6747 GCA_034665905.1 Aliidongia sp.
CCGCCATGGCGGCCGGCGGCGGGGCCCATATCGATCAGGTAATCGGCCGACCGAATCGCATCCTCGTCATGCTCGACCACCAGCACGGTATTGCCGATGTCGCGCAGCCGTCGCAGCGTCTCCAGCAGCCGGTCATTGTCGCGTTGATGCAGCCCGATCGACGGCTCGTCCAGCACATAGAGCACGCCGGTCAGGCCCGAACCGATCTGCGAGGCCAACCGGATGCGCTGGCTCTCGCCGCCCGAGAGCGTCGCCGAGGCGCGCGACAAAGTCAGATAATCCAGCCCGACATTGTTGAGAAATCCCAGCCGCTCGTTGATCTCCTTGAGGATGCGATTGGAGATTTCGCGCTGCTTGGGGTTCAGCCCTTCGGTCAGGCCGGAGAACCAGGCGCCGGCGTCGGCGATCGACAATTCGGTGATTTCCGAGACGTTACGGCCGCCGATCTTGACCGCCAGCGCCTCCGGCTTCAGCCGCGCGCCGTGGCAGGTTTCGCACATTTGATTGTTCTGATAGCGCGACAGCTCCTCACGCACCCAGGCGCTGTCGGTCTCCTTGTAGCGCCGCTCCATGTTCGGGATGATGCCTTCGAACGGCTTTGCGGTCGTGTAGTGGCGCAAGCCATCCTCGAAGGTCATGGGCACTACTTCCTTGCCGGAGCCGTAGAGGATGGTGTTCCGCACCGTCGCCGGCAATTCGTCCCATGGCGTGGCTTGGCTCACCGCATAGTGCTTGGCGATGCTCTCCAGGCTCTGGGCGTAATATTGCGAGGTCGAGTTGGCCCAGGGGGCGATCGCCCCGGTACGCAGGGCTTTTCTGCCGTCCGGCACGATCATATCGGGATCGAAATAAAGCTTGCTGCCGAGCCCATCGCAGGCCGGGCAGGCGCCGAACGGGTTGTTGAAGGAGAAGAGCCGCGGCTCAATCTCGTCGATGGTGAAGCCGCTGACCGGGCAGGCGAACTTCGCCGAGAAGGTGGTCCGCTCGCCATCATCGGCATTCTCGGTGAAAACCAGGCCGTCGGCCAATTGCAGTGCCGTCTCCAGTGAATCGGCCAGACGGTTGCCCAGTTCCGGCCCGACCACGAGGCGATCGACCACCACCTCGATATCATGCTTGAGCTTTTTGTTGAGGGGCGGCGCCTCGTCGATATCGCTGAGCATGCCGTCGATCTTGACCCGCTGAAAACCGCGCTTCTGGAGTTCGAGCAGTTCCTTTTTATATTCGCCCTTGCGCCCGCGCACGACCGGGGCCAGCAGCAGCAGCCTTGTGCCGGTCGGCATCGTCATGATGCGATCGACCATCTGGCTGACCGTCTGGCTTTCGATCGGCAAGCCGGTGGCGGGCGAGTAGGGCACGCCGATCCGGGCGTAGAGCAGGCGCAGATAATCATAGATTTCGGTCACGGTGCCGACCGTTGAGCGCGGATTTTTCGAGGTCGTCTTCTGCTCGATCGAGATGGCGGGCGACAGGCCCTCGATCGAATCGACATCGGGCTTCTGCATCAGCTCCAGAAACTGCCGCGCATAGGCCGAGAGACTCTCGACATAGCGGCGCTGACCCTCGGCATAGATCGTGTCGAAGGCGAGCGACGATTTGCCGGAACCGCTGAGGCCGGTGATGACGACGAGCCTGTCGCGCGGAATATCGACATCGACATTCTTGAGATTATGTTCGCGGGCGCCGCGGACGCTGATCTGCTGCATGGGAATCCAACGCTGATCGGGGACGGCACTATAGGGGATAATGAGAACAAATGTCGATCATCGCGTGCCGGCTTCATCATCATGGGCGCCTTGCGTGGGCTGCGACCGTGGGCCGCGGGACTCCGCTTTTCACGCAAGAGAACTGTGGCTAATACTTTGCCGGCGCGACGGATGGCGGGAAGGGCATGACATGGCGAGCCGGTTGAATGCGATGAAGTCCCTCGGCACCGCCCTGGTTGCTGTGGCTTTTTCGAACGCGGCAGCGGGCGAGGGCGCCCAGGCGACCTATGGTAGCTGGGGTTTCGATACTGCTGGCGCCGATTTCGCCGCGAAACCGGGCGATGATTTCTTCCATTACGCCAACGGTTCCTGGCTCGACCGCACGGCGATCCCCGCCGATAAATCCGGCGTTTCGCTGCGCCTCGCCATGACCGACACGGTCGAGGACCGGCTGCACGGCCTCATGGAGGAGGCGGCGAAGATTCCGGCTGCGCCGGCAGAGATTGCCGGCAAGGTCGGCGCCTTTTACACGGCATTCATGGATGAGGCGCGGCTCGATCGCCTGGGCGCGGAGCCGATCGCCCCGGAACTCGATGCCGTGCGCGCGTCATCCTCGCGCGGAGCCCTTGCCGCGCTGATGGGCCGCAGCGTTGCTGATTTCGAGCCGACGCTGTTTGCAATCCAGACCGATGTCGATCTCAAGGACCCGAGCCGCTACGCGGTCTATCTGAGCCAAAGCGGGCTGGGGCTGCCCGATCGCGATTACTATCTGACCAAGGGCTTCGCCGCGGCCAAGACCGCCTACGCCGCCTATGTCGGCCGGTTGCTGCATCTGATCTCCTGGCCCGATGCCGATGCTGCCGCGCGGAACATCGTCGCATTCGAGACCAAGATCGCGCAGGCGAGTTGGACCAAGGCGCAGGATCGCGACGTCAACGCGACCTATAATCCGCTGTCGATCGCCGAGCTGCAAAAGCTGACGCCCGGCTTTGCCTGGAAGGACTATCTGGACGCGGCGTCGCTCGCGCAGCAGACCCGCCTCATCGTCGCGGAAAAAACCGCCTTCCCGAAAATCGCGGCGATCTATGCCCATACGCCGATGGAAACGATCCGAGCCTGGCAGGCTTTCCATATCGCCGACAGTGCCGCACCCTATCTGTCGAAGGATTTCGCCGACGCGCATTTTGATCTGCACAACAAGACCCTGGCTGGTCAGCGCGAACAGAAGACGCGCTGGAAGCGTGCGGTGGCCGCGGTCAGCGGCGGCGATTGTGGTGTGGCCGCGGGCGATTGCTTCGGAACGCTCAATTGGGCGGTCGGGCAGCTTTATACCGCGCGCTATTTTCCCCCGGAGGCCAAAGCCAAGGTCGAAGATCTCGTCATCCATGTGAAGGCGGCCTATCGCGCGCGCCTCGAGCGGCTCGACTGGATGAGCGCCCCGACCAAGGCCGAAGCGCTGAAAAAGCTCGACACCTACAACATCAAACTGGGCTATCCGGCGCATCAGCGGGATTATGCCAGCGTCACGATTCGCGATGACGATCTGGTCGGCGATGTCCGCCGGGCCGCCGCGGCCGATTGGATTTTTTACGTCGGACGGCTCGATGGCCCGGTCGATCGCGAAGACTGGACGATGACGCCGCAGACCAACGATGCCTATAACGGCTCGCTGCGCGACATCGTGTTTCCCGCGGCGATTCTGCAAGCGCCGATGTTCGACCCGGCCGCCGATGCCGCGATCAACTACGGTGCGATCGGCGGGGTGATCGGTCATGAACTGACCCATGGCTTCGACGATCAGGGGCGCAAGATTGATGCGACCGGCGCCTTGCATGATTGGTGGGCACCGCAGGATGCCAAGCAGTTCGAGGCGCGTGCCGGCCGGCTCGGCAAGCAATATTCGCAATTCGCCCCACTGCCGGGCGTAGCGGTCAACGGCAATCTGACCATGGGCGAGAACATCGCCGATCTCGGTGGCCTGACGCTGGCGCTCGACGCCTATGCCGCATCGCTGAACGGTCAGCCGGCGCCGGTGATCGACGGCTTGACCGGCGAACAGCGGGTCTTTCTCGGCTGGGCGCAGGCTTGGCGCGGCAAGGTGACCGACGATTACGTCAAGCGCCAAGTGGTCAGCGACCCGCACAGCCCGCGCCAGTTCCGCGTCAATGGTATAGTGCGCAATCTCGACGCTTGGTACGACGCATTCCACATCACGCCCGACAACAAGCTTTATGTGGCACCGCAGGACCGCGTACATATCTGGTGAGGGACGGTCTCGATCGGGGGTATCGTGCGCGTCGGCAAGCACGCTCGGATGAGCGCGGATAAATTCGTTTCCAGGAGGGTATCGTGGCCGGCTCGGTGAATAAGGTGATTTTGATCGGAAACCTGGGCAAAGATCCGGAAATCCGCAGCACCAACGACGGAACCAAAGTGGCGAGTCTGACGCTCGCGACCTCGGAGAACTGGAAGGACCGGACCAGCGGCGAGCGGCGCGAGCGCACCGAGTGGCACCGGGTCGTCATCTTCAACGACCGCTTGGTCGAGGTGGTCGAGCGCTTCCTCAAGAAGGGTGCGAAGATTTACGTCGAAGGCGCGTTGCAGACCCGGAAATGGACCGACAATTCCGGCCAGGAGCGCTACACGACCGAAGTGGTGCTTCAGAAATTCCGCGGCGAGCTGACCATGCTGGATGGCCGCCAGGGCGGCGGCGAGCGCGATCAGGACGAGGGCTCCTATGGCGGCGGCGGTGGTGGTTACGGCGGCGGTGGCGGCGGTCGTGCTCCCTCATCAAGCGGCGGTGGTGGTCGCCCAAGTGGCGGCGGCGGCGGGCCGGGTCCGATGACCGATCTCGATGACGAGATTCCGTTCTAGGGTTTTTTGAAAAGCCGATTTCGGAAGGGATTGCAATCGGAACCGGTATGTCGATCGGCCGCATCGGTACTGTTTCAGGCGCCACGCTCCATGTCCGGGAGATCCCCTGGCAGGAGCCCGCGACGCTGTTCGCGCAATGGGATCGTGATCCCTATCTGGCGTTTCTCGACGGGTCGGCATCGGCCGATCCGCGCGGACGCTACAGCTATCTGGCGATCGAGCCTTTTCGCATCCTGACCGCCATTGATGGCCGGGTGTCGATTGATGGTGTGGCGGCGGCGGGCGAGCCGTTTGCCGTGCTGGAGCGCGAACTGGCGCGATACCGGATCGAGCCGGGGGCCGCGCCGGTGCCGTTTGCCGGCGGTGCCGTGGGATTTCTGGGCTATGAACTCGGGCATGGCCTGATGCGCCAGCCGGGGCGTCACGCCAACGAGCTGGCAATCCCCGATATGGTGGTCGCGTTTTATGATGTCGTTTTTGCTTTCGATCAGGCAGAGCGGCGGGCGTGGCTGCTCAGTTCCGGCCTGCCGGCGGAATGTCCCGCGACCCGTGCCCTGCGGGCCGAGCGCCGTGCGGCGGCGGTGCTTGACCGGTTGGGACAAGCGACACCTCGGCCGATGGTGACACCCCGTTCACCGTCCGGTTGGACCGCGGAACGCGGTCCCTCGGAATATCAGGCGCGGATCGCCCGGTTGCTCGACCATATTCGGGCCGGCGAGATTTATCAGGCTAATTTCACCGCCCGTCATCTTATTCCGCGCCCGTCCGGCAGTGCGGCCGATCTGTACTGGTCGCTGCGGCGGTCGAGTCCCGCACCTTTCGCGGCCTATCTCGCCTGCGGCCCGGATCTGGCCGTGGCCAGCGCTTCGCCGGAACGGTTCCTCAGCGTCGATACCGCGGGCCGCATCGAGGCGCGACCGATCAAGGGCACGCGGCCGCGCGGCCGGGACGCGCAAGAAGATATGAACCTCGCGGCCGAACTGGAGGCGAGCGGCAAGGATCGTGCGGAAAATCTGATGATCGTCGATCTGATGCGCAACGATCTGGGGCGGGTCGCTGCGGTCGGCAGCGTCGGTGTCCCGGCGCTGTCGGCCATCGAAAGCTTTCCCGCCGTGCATCATCTGGTCTCGGTGGTCGAGGCGAGGCTGCGTCCGGGGGCCGGGCGCATCGATCTGCTGCGCGCCGCCTTCCCCGGCGGTTCGGTGACCGGGGCGCCCAAGCGGCGTGCCATGGCGCTGATCGACGAAATCGAAATGGCGCGTCGTGGCCCTTATTGCGGCAGCGTCGTCTGGTTCGGTTTGGACGGGGCAATGGACAGCAGCATCATCATCCGCACGCTCACCATCACGCCATCGCTGGTCATCGCCCAGGCCGGCGGCGGCATCGTCGCCGAGTCGGACCCGGCGGCGGAATATGAGGAAATGATGGTGAAGCTCCGGCCGCTGCTGCACGCGATCGAGTGCGGGCCGTCATGAAACTATGGCTGAACGGCCGGCTGATCGCGCCCGAGAGTGCGCGGCTCGACCCGAGCGACCGCGGTTTTACACTGGGCGATGGCCTCTTCGAGACAATTCGCTATGAAAATGGCCGTGCCGTCAGGCTCGACCGGCATCTGGCGCGGCTTCGCCAGGCAGCGGCATTTCTGGCGATTCCGCTCGACTGGAGCGACCGGCAGATCGAAGCCGGGATTGATGCCGTGGTCGCTGCCGCGAACCTTGCGGCGGCCGCGATCCGGATCACGCTGTCGCGTGGCCCCGCGCCGCGCGGCCTCTTGCCGCCAGCCGCACCGGAACCGACCCTCCTGATCACAGCCGCGCCTTTGGCACCGGAAGCACCGCCGGCCCGCATTGTCATTGCGAAGGTGACGTGCCGCAACGAGGCGTCGCCGCTCTCGCGGCTGAAAACACTGAACTATATCGACAAAATTATGGCACGCCGGGAATCGCTGGTGCGTGGCGCCGATGACGCGATCCTGCTCAACACCAGAGGCGAGGTGGCCGAGGCGAGTGTCGCCAATGTCTTCATCCTGGAAGACGGCGTGCTCAGGACGCCACCGATCGACGATGGGGCACTCCCCGGCATCGCGCGCGGCGTGCTCATCGAACGCTGCGGTGTCGTCGAGACCACGCTGCGACCGGCCGATCTGTTGAGTGCACAGATGGTGTTG
>JAXDMU010000224.1:0-19649 GCA_034665905.1 Aliidongia sp.
GGCGGGAAAATCTCGATGCGCTCGATTACCGCTTCACCGCCGAGGACGAGGCGCTGATCGACCGCCTCGTCGCCACCGGCCATCCCTCGACACCGGGCTACAACGACCCGGCCCATCCGGGCTTCGGGCGGGTGCCGCGCACCGGTTAATTCAGATCGATCGCGTGCCGCTTCAAATCGGCCAGATCGCAATGGTCCAGCGCACCGGCATGGGTCGCGCGCAGCACGATGCGCGGCGCCTTGCCGGCTTCCAGCGCCTCTTGCCAGCGCGGGGCGCACAGACACCAGCGGTCGTCCGGATTGAGGCCGGGAAAGCCGAATTGCGGCATCGGCGTCGAAAGATCATTGCCTTTCGCCTTACTGAAGGCCAAAAATTCTGCGGTCATGACGACGCAGACCGTGTGACTGCCGACATCCTGCGGACTGGTATTGCAGCAGCCATCCCGGAAAAAGCCGGTCATCGGGTTGATCGAACAGTTTTCCAAAGGACCGCCCAACACATTGCGGGCCGGTCGCCGGCCGCCCCGGTCGTCATCTCTTGGCATGCTGTGCCTCCGTTTGCGGATCTTGGCCAGAATGCCTGTCCCCGCGGTTGGTGCCAACAAGGTTCGGCGGCGGGTCAGATGTTTCCGGGCGGCGCGCCTTAAACCAGTTGCAAAAAGATCAAAACCAGCCCGACCATCGATACCGCCCAAACACCGGTGCGCAGCCACGCAATGCCCATCACATAGATGACCGCATAGACCAACCGTGCCCAGAAAAACAACTCGGCACCCAGCGTCGTCATGGCGTTGGTCTTGCCCGCCAGTTGTGCCGCAAGCACCAGTGCCACGAAGAGAACGAAACTCTCCAGCATGTTGCGGTGCGCCCGCTGCGCGCGCCCGGCCCAGCCGCTGATCGCCGGCAGCGTCTCGCGGTTGCCGGCCAGGATCGGCAGGCCGAGCTGGCCGGTCGCTCCCATGGCGGCGACCAACGCCTGCACCAGCGTCAGCGCCGTCGCCCAAACCAGTAAATTCAACTCCGGTGACATTGTTTTCATCCGTTCTTATCTGCTGCCAAACACGGGCGCTGAAACCGGTGCGTGACCGGCCGCTCAGGCAGCGCTGCGCCCCGCGGCGGCGGCGATCGCGTCGGCGACGGTACCCAGCAAGGCCGGTGGCAGATCGTGGCCCATGCCGGGCACCACCCGCAATTCGGCGCCGGGAATGTTCGCCGCCGTGTCCTGCCCGCCTTCGACCGGGACCAGCGGGTCGTCGGCGCCATGCAAGACCACCGTCGGGACGCCGATGGTGGCGAGCTTGGGCCGGCGATCCTCGGCGCACAGCACCGCCGCCATCTGCCGTGCCGCACCGGCCGGGTGAAAGCTGCGCCGTGCATCGGCCAGGATCGCCTCACGCACGGCCGCTTCGTCCATCGGATATCCCGGGCTGCCGATGATCCGCAATATCCGCAAGCCGCGCGCCACCATCGCTTCCTCGTCGCCGGCCGGAGCCGCGGGTGACATCAGCGCCATCAGCGCTTCGGGCTTACCTTGCGGTACCGCGGGATTGGCGGTGCTCGACATGATCGAGGTCAGCGACAAGGTGCGGCCGGGAAAATCGGCCGCGACGAGTTGGGCGATCATGCCGCCCATCGACGCGCCGACGATATGCGCGCGGGCGATGCCGAGTCCGTCGAGCAGCCCAACGGTGTCGACCGCCATATCATCCAACCGATAGGGTGCGACGGCACTTTGGCCGGCCGCGCGGGCGGCGAACAAGGCCCCGATATCGGGTGTGCCCAGCCAATCCAGCTTGGTCGAGAGGCCGACATCGCGATTGTCGAACCGGACGACATGAAAGCCGCGCTCGACGAGGAGGCCGCACAAGGCGACCGGCCAACGCGTCATCTGCGCGCCCAGCCCCATGATCAGAACCACAGTCTCGCGGTCGGTCGGGCCGAACCGCTCATATTCCAGGGTAAGTTTTCCCACGCCGATCTGCGCCATGCGGTACTCCTTTCGGGATGACCGCCGGAAAGGCGACCCGTGACGCGAATATACATCCTACCCGGTCGGCCGTGTCCAGGGTGCGTTGGCGAAGCAGGGCGCTCTGGCGAAGCCGGCCGGGATTGCCTAGATTGGCATTTGCCATGAGACATTTGTTCCCCGCCCTTCTGTTGCCCCTGCTGCTGCTGTCCTCTTTGGGGGATGCGGCCGAGAGCCGGGCCGTGCCGACCGGCCAGCTTCAGATCCAGCTAAGCTTCGCCCCGGTCGTCCGCCGCGCAGCCCCGGCGGTGGTCAACATCTTTACCAAGACGGAACCCGGGCCTGCTGCACCGGGCTTGCGCGACGACCCAACCTATCGCCGGTATCTGGGCGAGGATGAGGAACGGGGCGCGCATTCGCTCGGCTCCGGCGTCATCGTCGATCCGAACGGCACCATCGTCACCAACCGCCATGTCGTCGAAGCCGCCGATTCCGTTACAATCGTGCTGTCCGATCGCCGCGAATTCGAGGCGACGGTGTTGCGGGCCGACGATCGCACCGATCTGGCCGTGCTCAAGATCGCTCCCGGCGAGGTCCTGCCCTATCTGGAAATCCGCGATTCCGACGAGTTGGAGGTCGGTGACATCGTGCTCGCCATCGGCAACCCGTTCGGCGTCGGGCAGACCGTGACCAGCGGCATCGTTTCGGCGCTGGCGCGCAATGTCAGCGGCATCAACGCCTATCGGACCTTCATCCAGACCGATGCCGCGATCAATCCGGGCAATTCCGGTGGTGCGCTGGTCAGTCTCGACGGCAAGCTGGTCGGTATCAATACCGCCCTTTATTCCGAGGGTGGCGGCTCGGTCGGCATCGGCTTCGCCATCCCGACCGCGCTGATCCGCGCGGTGCTGGCCGATGGGACCTATGGCGCCAGCGTCGTGCGCCCGTGGCTCGGCGCCCTCGGCCGCGGGGTCAATGCCGCGGCGGCCCGGAAACTGGGGCTGGCGCGGCCGACCGGCGTGGCGGTGGAGGAAGTTGTGGTGCCGAGTCCGGCCGCCGAAGCCGGCCTCAGGCCGGGCGACGTGGTGCTCAGCATCGACGGCAAGCCGATCGAGGATGAGAACGCCCTGCGCTTTCGCTTCGCGACCCTTTTGATCGGCACCACGGCGCGGCTTGCCGTCTGGCGCAGCGGCGAAACGCGCCAGATCGAAGTCAGGTTGACCGCCCCGCCGGAAAACCCGCCGCGCAGCGTGACGCTGCTGAAGCCGCCTGGTCCTCTGGCCGGCGCCACGGTCGCCAGCCTGTCGCCGGCGCTCGCCGAAGAACTGCAAGCCGATGCGGTCGCGGGCGTCATCGTGCTCGAAGCGCCCCGCGGCAGCGGTGCCGCGCGGCTCGGCCTGCTGGTCGGTGATGTGGTCGAAAGCATTGATGGCCGGCCGGTGCGCACCGTGGCCGAACTGCAGCAGAGCCTGGGGCGCAAGACCGTGGCGCATCTGACGCTACGACGCGATGGCCGGCTGCTGCATCTGCCGCGGGGGTAAGAATCATGCCGACTTTGTTCGAAGCCCAGGCGCCGCGTCCGCTCGCCGACCGGCTGCGTCCGGCCAGTTTGGCCGAAGTGGTCGGCCAGGATCATCTGCTGGCGCCCGACGCCCCGATCGGCCGGATGGTCGGCGCCCATCGCCTTGCCTCGATGGTGCTGTGGGGGCCGCCCGGCTGCGGCAAGACCACGATCGCGCGCCTGCTCGCGGCTCAGACGGCCCTTGCCTTCGAGCCGCTGTCGGCGGTGTTCTCCGGCGTGGCCGATCTGCGCAAGATCTTCGAAACGGCGAAGCACCGCCGTGCCGCCGGGCAAGGCACGCTGCTGTTCATCGACGAGATCCATCGCTTCAACCGCGCCCAGCAGGATAGTTTCCTGCCCTATGTCGAAGACGGCACGGTCGTGCTGATCGGCGCCACCACGGAGAATCCGAGCTTCGAACTGAACGGCGCACTGTTGTCGCGCGCGCAGGTCTTCGTGCTGAAGCGGCTCGATTCCGCGGCGCTGACGCAATTGATCGGCCGGGCCGAAACCTTGCTCGGGCGCACGCTCCCGCTCGATGACGATGGCAGGCAGGCGCTGATCGCCATGGCCGATGGCGATGGCCGCTATCTGCTCAACATGGTCGAGGAGGTGGCGGCATTGCCGGCTGACACCGCACCGCTCGATCCGGCCCGGCTCGCGGCCACGATCCAGCGCCGCGCCCCGCTCTACGACAAGGCGCAGGACAGCCATTACAATCTGATCTCGGCGCTGCATAAGTCGCTGCGCGGCTCGGACCCCGATGCGGCACTCTATTGGTTCGCCCGCATGCTGGTCGGCGGCGAAGACCCGCTTTATATCGTGCGCCGGCTGGTCCGCTTCGCCAGCGAGGATATCGGCCTCGCCGACCCGAACGCGCTGGTCCAGGCGCTGGCAGCGTGGGATGCCTATGACCGGCTGGGCTCGCCCGAGGGTGAACTCGCCATTGCCCAGGCCGTGCTCTATCTGGGCACCGCGCCGAAATCCGTGGCGGTGTACAAAGGCTTCGGCCGGGCGACCGAGGCGGCCCGGCGCACCGGCTCGCTCACGCCGCCGATGCATATCCTGAACGCGCCGACCCGTTTGATGAAGACGCAAGGCTATGGCAAGGGATATCAATACGACCCGGAGACCGAAGACGGGTTTTCCGGCCAGGATTATTTCCCCGACGAGATGGAACGCGAGCGCTTCTACCAGCCGGTCGAACGCGGCTTCGAACGTGAGATCCGCAAGCGGCTGGATTATTGGGACCGGCTGCGGCGCGAAAAGGACAACCGGAATGAGTGGCGTACAGACGATCGAGATTCGTGACGAGGATTCCGATATCCGGCTCGACCGCTGGTTCCGCCGGCATTTCCCCGGCCTGAACCATGTCCAACTGGAAAAATTGCTGCGCACCGGCCAGGTGCGGGTCGATGGCGGGCGGGTCAAGGCGGCGCATCGGCTGACGACCGGCATGGTGGTGCGCGTGCCGCCGCTCGACGACCGCGCGGCGGCGACCCCGGAAGAGCGCGCGCATCAGGCGCCGACACCGCGCCCGATGCGCCCGAACGACATCGCCGATCTGCAAGCGATGGTGCTCTACCGCGACAAGGAGGTCCTCGCGATCAACAAGCCGCACGATCTGGCGGTGCAGGGCGGCACCAATCTGGTGCAGCATCTGGACGGCATGCTCGATGCGCTGAAATTCGAGGCGAGCGAGCGGCCGCGGCTGGTCCATCGCCTCGACAAGGATACCAGTGGCGTGCTGCTGTTGGCCCGCTCGGCCAAATCGGCCGCGTGGCTCGCCGCGGCCTTCCGCGAAAAGACCGCGCACAAAACCTATTGGGCCGTGGTGGCCGGCGTGCCGCGCCCGCATCAGGGCCGCATCGATATACCGGTCGGCAAGACCCAGATCGGCTCGCGCGAGAAAATGGCGGTCGATGAGGAAGACGGCCGCCGCGCCATCACCTATTACACCGTGATCGAACAAGCCGCGCAAAAGGCGGCGTGGCTGGCGCTGCTGCCGGTGACCGGCCGAACCCATCAATTGCGCGTGCATGCCGCCGAACTGGGCACACCGATCCTGGGCGACAGCAAATATGGCGGCGCGGGCGCCCAACTCACCGGTCTCGAACATGCCCGCAAGCTGCATCTGCATGCCCGCTCGATCTCGCTCAAGCGGCCGGACGGCAAGACTCTGACCGTGACGGCGCCGCTGCCGCCGCACATGCAGGACACCTGGAAATTCTTCGGCTTCGCCGCCGATACCGATGGCGATCCGTTTGCCGAGTTGGATCTGGAGTGAGTTTGAGATTGTGGAATAGCCAACAACAAGGGATGCGCATATAGTTGGGGGGTGATAGTTGGAGGCTGACCTCAATTTTCTCTTGCTTCATTCCGTGGAGGCCATGGACGGCGCTACCTACGACATTTTACAACGTTTATAGCGGGTTATGTTCTTAGATTACGACACCGAGCATAGTGGGACGGAATGATGACGAGCATGTGCTATGGTACCCCAAAATCCGTGCAGGCAGTCATCCTACGTCCGAGGATGAGGAGGCGAAATGAGCATCAATGCACAAATAATCGATCAACGCGTCGAGGGGCTCATTACGCAGATAGGCGACCAACTCAAACAGGAAATTGGGATCGGCAACGATGCGGACAAGATAAAGTCGGCGGCCTTTGTTTTCCTCGTTGCGAAAACACTGCTGGAACTTACTGAGGATGAGGTTCTTGACGGTATGGTCGAGGGCGGTGGTGATTTTGGCGTCGATGCAGTCTATTTCGGCCCTCCCGAGGCGGGAGAGTTCGCCGTCACGCTGATTCAAGGTAAATACAAAAGGACCCTGGCTGGCGATGGTGGGTTTCAAGAAAACGCAATAGTGAAAATATTCGACGCGATTCGAACGATTTTTGACCCTGGAAAATCCTACACCGCTAATCCGCGACTAACGAGCAGGGTGGAGGAAATTCGTTCGCTCATACGGGAGGGCGATATCCCGCAGGTGCGCGTTGTGGCCTGTAACAATGGCCAGAAATGGAATGAGGCCGCTCAGGAACGAATTGACCATTCAGGATTTGGTGATCTGGTTACGTGGGAGTATGCGGGGCCGGACGCGCTCGTCAGTCTGATGAGGGCACCGAAAACCTTTCAGGCAAAAATACGCCTTTCAGGCCGCGCCATTGTCGAGGATTATGACTATATGCGCGCCATGGTTGGTCGCATGTCTGTCGGTGAACTGGCCAGATTATTTGATGAATTTGGAGATGTTCTCCTGGACCGAAATATCCGTCGTTACCTCGGCCTTACAGCTCGTGTAAATGAGGAGATTGGCGGCACTTTAAAAGATGATAAACAGAGAGCAAAATTCTATTTCTACAATAATGGCATTACAATCGTTTGCAACAAATTAAATTATAATGGATTAGCGGATAAAGATTGGATCGTTCAGCTATCAGGACTTCAAATAGTTAACGGGGGTCAAACCTCGAAAACTATACAGCAGATACGCAAAGAAATCGGATCGGAGGTCGATAGTGCGCAAGTGCTTGTCCGAATATATGAGCTTCCCCAGGGCGATGACGATCTGGTCGAGCGGATCACACGAGCCACCAATAGCCAGAGCCCGGTGGACTTGCGTGATCTGCGATCCAATGATCCCCGCCAGATCCGGTTGGGCGAGTCAATTCAAGAACTGGGGTACACATACCGGCGCCAGCGGACCGTTACGGCCACCACTCCGGCGGAGATTACCAGCGCGATTGCCGCCGAAGCGGTCTTGGCCGTGTGGCTCCATCGACCTCACTCAGCCCGGTTCCAGGCAACGGAACATTTCGGAAAGCTCTATGATCTGATCTTCACAAATAACCTAAACGGCTCTCAAGCGGTGATAGCAGTGTTGCTATTAAGAATTTCCGAAAATAAACGTAAACGCCCGCCAGAAAATGCCCCAAATTTTCTCCAATATGGGTCAAGGTTCATTGCCATGTTGATGGGGGAGTATCTTCTAGAGGAAATTGGCATTAAGCTATCTAGCTTGACCCACCAAAATTTTATCGCTGCTCGTGATTTAATTGATTCGAAGTCCGAAGATTACTTTCAACGGGCTTTGATATCGATCGATGATGCCCTGAAGAAACTGCATCACGGTGAGGATGTGAGCCTTCAGAAACTATCTGCCACTTTCCGGCGGGCCGATTTGGTTGAATTGCTGCGGGGTGGTAGCCCAATCACAGTGGACCTTCTTGCGGGCCTGGAGTTTTTGGACGACATTGGGATCTGACCCTAAATTTTCCAGTATTTTGTTCGGGAGCAGACCTTGCCCAAGGAAGCCGTGTTCACGATGAAGCTTGAGACTGAGTTGGGCGACGCCTTTATGGCCGAGGCCGCGCACCGACCGGACTCGCAGATCGTCCGCGAGATGATGCGCAAATTCGTGCAGTGCCAGGCGGAAGCGCGGGACTACGACGCATTTCTGCGCCGCAAGGTGGATGCGGCACGAGCCTCGATGCAGGCCGGTCGCGGCCGGTCCAATGACGAGATCGAAGCAGGTTTCGCGGTCCGGCGCATGGAAATACACCGAGCGGGTGAGGCGTGAAGGTCTACTGGACCGACGAAGTCGAGCGAGACCGCAACGATATCTGGGACATCATCGCGCCACCGGTCGCGTGAACAAATTCGGATTTTCCCTTTCATGAAGCGCTTTTATACGAACATTACGGTCACCGAGCAGCGTGACGGCTTCGGTGTCGCCCTCGACGGCAAGGAATTGCGCAGCCCCGCCAGGCGGGCATTGGCGCTGCCGACGCGCGCGCTGGCCGAGGCGCTGGCGGCGGAATGGGCCGGACAGGGCGAGGAGATCCGCCCCGACACGATGAAGCTGATGGCGCTGGTCAGCACCGCGCGCGATCTCGTTGCCGAGAAGCCGGCGGAGATCGCTGCGGAAACCGCCAAATACGCCGCGACCGATCTGCTGTGCTATCGCGCCGAATATCCGCCGAGCCTGGTCCGCCGCGAAAACCTGCTGTGGCAGCCGCTGCTCGACTGGGCTGCCCTGCGGTTCGATGCACCGCTACACGCGACCGCCGGCATCGTGCCGATCGACCAGCCGGCGGCCAGCCTCGCGGCGTTGCGGGCGGTGCTCGACGGGCTCGATCCCTTCACGCTCGCCGCCATCGCCGATCTGACCGCATGTTGCGGCTCGCTGATTCTGGCGCTGGCACTCTGGGATGGCAGGCTCGATGCGGCCGGTGCCTATGAAGCGGCCCTGCTCGATGAAAGCTTTCAGAACGAGCGTTGGGGCGAGGATGCTGAAGCGGTGGTGCGGCAATGCCGACTGAAAGAGAATGTCGACGCTGGGGTGCGCTTTCTGGCGCTGCTACGCCCTGACGCGTGAACCCCTTCCCGCTTTACCTGCGCGGATCGGGGATCAAAGTCATCGCGCGGAGGTTCGTAAACTGCGATCGGCATTTGAAACCAGGTGAGAGAGCAACATGACGTGCTCGGTACAGACCACGCGCGCGCTCGGCGCGCCGCGAACGCGGTCGGCATTTTGACCGCCGCCCGTTATCGAACCGCAAGCGCAGGCTGGCGCCGCAACGGCGTTGATGTTATCGGAAAAACCTTCCGTGCCGATCGCGGCACCAGCCCACCAGCGGACAATTTGACTACCATGCAGCAGATCTTTCGTCGGCTCGAAGAAAAGCGCCAGGCGGCGCGGTTGGGCGGCGGCCAGCGCCGGATCGAGGCGCAGCACGGCAAAGGCAAGCTGACCGCGCGCGAGCGGCTCAATGTCCTGCTCGATGTCGGCAGTTTCGAAGAATGGGGCATGTTCGTCGAGCATCGCAGTCACGATTTCGGCATGGGTGAACAGACGATACCGGGCGATGGCGTCGTCACCGGCTACGGCACGATCAATGGAAGGCTGGTCTTCGTCTTCAGCCAGGATTTCACCGTATTCGGCGGCTCGCTGTCCGAGGCCCATGCCGAAAAGCTCTGCCGGATTATGGATCAGGCGCTCAAGGTCGGCGCCCCGATGATCGGCCTCAACGACAGCGGCGGTGCGCGCATCCAGGAAGGTGTCGCGAGCCTGGGCGGCTATGCTGAAGTGTTTCAGCGCAACGTGCTGGCCTCGGGTGTCATTCCGCAGGTCTCGCTGATCATGGGGCCGTGCGCCGGGGGCGCGGTCTATTCGCCGGCCATGACCGACTTCATCTTCATGGTCAAAGACTCTTCCTACATGTTCGTGACCGGACCGGACGTGGTGAAAACCGTCACGCATGAGAGCGTCACGCAGGAAGAGCTTGGCGGTGCGATCACCCACACTACCCGCTCCGGCGTTGCCGATCTCGCCTTCGAGGATGATGTCGAGGCGCTCTTGGAACTGCGGCGCTTCATGGATTTCCTGCCCTCGTCCAACCGCGAAAAAGCGCCATACCGCGAGACGACCGATCCGATCGACCGGATCGAACTGTCGCTCGACACGCTGATCCCGGCCAATCCGAACAAGCCCTACGATATGACCGAGTTGATCCTCAAGGTGCTTGATGAGGGCGATTTCTTCGAAACCCAGCCGGGCTATGCCCGCAACATCATCACCGGCTTTGGCCGGCTCGACGGCCAGACCGTCGGCATCGTCGCCAATCAGCCGATGGTGCTGGCCGGATGTCTCGACATCGATTCCTCGAAGAAGGCCGCGCGTTTCGTGCGGTTCTGCGATTGCTTCGAGATCCCGGTCGTCACCTTCGTCGATGTGCCGGGGTTCCTGCCCGGCACGGCGCAGGAATATGGCGGCATCATCAAGCACGGTGCCAAGCTGCTCTATGCCTATGCCGAGGCAACCGTGCCCAAGGTCACGATCATCACGCGCAAGGCCTATGGCGGCGCTTACGATGTCATGAGTTCCAAGCATCTGCGCGGCGACGTCAATTACGCGTGGCCCACGGCCGAGATCGCCGTGATGGGGCCGAAGGGCGCGGTCGAGATCATCTTCCGCGCGGATATCGGCGATGCCGCCAAGATTGAGGCGCGCACCGAGGAATATCGCGAGAAATTCGCCAATCCGTTCGTGGCGGCCTCGCGCGGTTATGTCGATGAGGTGATTCAGCCGCATTCGACGCGGCGGCGCGTGATCCGCTCGCTCGCCATGCTGCGCGACAAGAAGCTGGCGAACCCGCCCAAGAAACACGACAACATTCCGCTTTGAGCGCAGCCATGTTTCAGAAAATCCTGATCGCCAATCGCGGCGAAATCGCCTGCCGGGTCATCCGCACCGCCCGTGCGATGGGCATCAAGACCGTCGCGGTCTATTCCGAGGCCGATGCTGCGGCCTTGCATGTGCGTGAGGCCGACGAGGCCGTGGCGATCGGCGGTTCAGCCGCCGCCGACAGCTATCTGCGGATCGACCGTATCCTGGAAGCCTGCATGGCAACCGGGGCCGAGGCGGTGCATCCCGGCTACGGCTTCCTGTCCGAACGCGAGGCGTTTGGGCGCGCGCTCGAAGCGGCGGGCATCGTCTTCATCGGCCCGAACACCCACGCCATTGCGGCGATGGGCGACAAGATCGAATCGAAAAAACTGGCCGCGGCATCGGGCGTCAGCACGGTGCCCGGTCATCTGGGCGTGATCCCCGACGCCGAGGCCGCGGTCGGCATCGCCCAGGAGATCGGCTATCCAGTGATGATCAAGGCGTCCGCCGGCGGCGGCGGCAAGGGCATGCGCCTGGCGCACAATGACGCCGAGACGCGCGAGGGCTTCCGCTCGGCCAGCAACGAGGCGCGAGCCTCGTTCGGCGATGATCGCGTCTTCATCGAAAAATACATCGTCGAGCCGCGCCACATCGAAATCCAGGTGCTGGGCGACGCCCACGGCAATGTCATCCATCTGGGCGAGCGCGAATGCTCGATCCAGCGCCGGCATCAAAAGGTGATCGAAGAGGCGCCCTCGCCCTTCCTCGACGAGGCGACCCGCCAGGCCATGGGCGCGCAAGCCGTGGCGCTCGCCAAGGCGGTACAGTACCGCTCGGCCGGGACGGTCGAGTTCATCGTCGATCGCGACCGGAATTTCTATTTCCTGGAAATGAACACACGGCTTCAGGTCGAGCATCCGGTGACCGAGGAAGTGACCGGCCTTGATCTGGTCGAACTGATGATCCGCGTCGCCGCCGGCGAAGAACTGCCTTTGACTCAGGATCAGGTCCGGCTGTCCGGCTCGGCGATCGAGGCGCGGGTCTATGCCGAAGACCCGCTGCGCAATTTTGTGCCCTCGACCGGCCGGCTGACGCGCTATCGCCCGCCCGCGGGGCCGGGCGTGCGGGTCGATACCGGCGTCTATGAGGGCGCCGAGATTTCGATGTTCTACGACCCGATGATCGCCAAGCTGGTGACGTTCGGGGCGACGCGCAACGAGGCGATCGGCCGGATGGCGGCGGCGCTCGATGCCTTCCAGATCCGCGGTCTCAACCATAATATCGGCTTTCTGGCCGCGATCATGGGGCGGCCGCGGTTTCATGACGGCCGGCTTTCGACCGATTTCATTCCGACCGAATTCCCGGACGGCTTTCACGGCGCCGATTTGACCGGCGAGACCGAGGATCTGCTGGTTTCGATCGCCGCCGTGGCGCAATACCGCGCCGCCTTGCGCGACGCCCGCTCGGGCTATCATCTCCATCCGGTGCCGGTGCCTGAGGAATGGACCGCTCTGGTCGGCGCACCACCGCGCCACCCCCGCGATGTGCACGTCGCCCTGCTGCCCGGCGAAGGGTTCGCCGTGAGGCTCGACGGCTCCACCCGCGCGATCCTGACCGGCTGGCAACCGGGCGATTTCCTGTTCGAGGCGACGATCGATGGCCGGCCCTTGACCGCCCAGATCGATCGAAAAGGCATCGCCTGGACCGTGATGCGCCAGGGCGCCGCCGTCGAGATCCGGGTGGTGGCCCGCCATACCGGGCGGCTCGCCGCCCTGATGCCGGTCAAAACCCCCGCGGATCTATCGAAATTCCTGCTGTCGCCGATGCCGGGCTTGCTGGTCTCGGTGGCGGTCGTAGAAGGCCAGGAGGTCAAGGCCGGCGAGGAATTGGCCGTGGTCGAAGCGATGAAGATGGAAAATGTGCTGCGTGCCGAGCGTGACGGCACCGTCAAGAAAATCCACGCCGCGGCGCGTGACAGCCTCGCCGTCGATCAGATCATTCTGGAATTCACGCAGGAATGACGGGCGAGCCGGCGCTTCGGTTGATCGTACAGGGTCACGTCCAGCGTGTCGGATTTCGCTGGTGGGCGGTCGAGACGGCGCGGCGGCTTGGCGTGCGTGGTTGGGTTCGCAATCGCGCCGATGGCAGCGTCGAAATTCTGGCGATCGGCCCCGTCGCACAGCTTAACGCCCTCGCGGAGGCATGCCGAAGCGGGCCGGCCGCCGCAAAAGTAGCTGCGATGCGGCGCGATGCGGCCGACGACGATGGTACCATGGGATTTGAACAACTGCCCAGCGCCTGATGCCGGTGCCGGTGCCGGTGCCGGTTCGACTGCGCGGGAGCGCTGTCTTTTTCCACCTTTGCCGTGTATCTTTGCTGGAATGAAACCGGCGGACGGATCACGCACCTTGACCTTGAAAACGCGCCTTCTGGCGTTGTTGAATGAAATCGAGACGCGGCGATTTTCCGCCGGTCTGGTTGATGCAGCGGACGAGGCTATCGCGCTCGCCCGGCGGGGCGACGATGGCGCCATACTGCTGCATGCCATATTCTGTGCCCTGAAAACGAACCTGGCAGCCGGCCACTGGCCAGCCGCGGTTGCCTTGGGCGAAGAAGCGAAACGTCTGTCGAAGAAGCTCGATGATCGCCTGAGCGACTATAAGGCCCGCTATCTGATCGGGGCGGCGCTCTGGCGCGACCGGCGTCTGACCGAGGCATTCGTCGCGTTCGAAGAGGCCGCCGGACTCGCCAGAAACCTTGGCGATGTCGAAAGCCAGATCCGTAGCCTCAATATGAGCGGCACAGTTCTGGGGCAATTGCGCGACTATCCGGCCGCGACGGTTGCTTTCGACCAGGCTCTGGCGTTGTGCGCCGACGGAAAATACGAGTGCGATCGGGTTCTGACCATCAACAACAAGGCGCAAATGCTGGTCGATCGGGCGCGCGCGAGCACAGATCGCGGGCAGGCGGCGGATGATGCCGGGACAGCCTATGCCATACTGATGGAAGTGGACGCCGGGACCGGCGAGCATACCGGTGCGTTTGGCGGCGTCGGCGCGCGCGACACCCTGGGGCAGGCTTTGATTTTGCTGGGCGCACCTGATCGGGCGCTGGCGATGTTCGACGAAAATGCGCGGATAGCCGAGGTGCAGGCCGATGAAATCGGCGCGGCACAGGCAGCGCTCGGCATTGGTGAGGCGCTGCTCGATCTTGGCCGGCCCGATGCCGCGTTGTGCTATTGCGACTCGCTGCGGGATTCGCCGGGCGTGCGGCTCTGGCCGCTTCTGGTGCCGCGCATCGAAAACGCGACCGCCAAGGCGCTTCATGCTCTCGGTCGCTTCGAGGAAGCCTTCACCGCATTCGGTCGCTACCATGACCAAGTGATACTGAACGTTAATTGCGTCGCCTTCCAATATACGAAATATATGGAATTGGTCGTCCAGCTGGAAATCACCCGTTCCGAAACCGCATCATTACGACAATTGGCGCAGGAATTGGCCCTTACCAAGCAGGCGGCAGAGGACGCCAGCCGGGCGAAGTCCGAATTTCTGGCGACTATGAGCCACGAATTGCGGACCCCGCTGAATGCGATCATTGGCTTTGCCGACCTGATCCACAGCGAGATATTCGGTACGATCCCGTTCAAATACCGGGAATATCTTCAGGACATTCAGGTAAGCGGCCAGCGCTTGTTGAATTTGATCGATCAATTGCTCGATCTGGCGCAGACGGAATCGGGTGCGTTGCGGTTGGCCGAGGAAGTCGTGGTGGTCAATGTGATGCTCGATGATGCGACGACCCGGCTGGCCGAGACGGCCGCATCGAAAGGCGTGACGTTTCATTGGTCGCTCTGCGCGGGTGCCCTGGTGCGTGGCGACCGGATGCGGCTCGGGCAATGCATCCTGAACGTCCTGTCGAATGCGGTCGATCTGGTCCCGGCCGGCGGCGGCGTAGCCCTGACGACGCGCCTGGAACATGACGGGCTGCTCGTGGCGATTTCCGCCCTGGGCGTCGGGCTGCGTCCCGAGGAAGTCCCCCATGTGTTCGAGCGGTACGAGGCGGAAGGCGTCAGCGGAACCGGCTTCGGCCTGCCTCTTGCCAAGCGGCTGATCGAACTCCATGGCGGAACCGCCGACTTGGTCAGCGGCCCGGATTGCGGCACGACCGTAACCTTGCGCTTTCCGGCCGAGCGGTTGATTGCGGCGGTTTCTTAAGCGAACCAGCGTCTATCGCGGCATTGACTCCACCCTTCCTTGAGAGTGAATCTGGCGCAAACAATCGCAAGCACGGAGGAACGCCGATGGATGGGTCACAGGTCGCACTCAGCGACATTCGCAGTCTTGTGTCGCCCGAGGAATGGCAGTTGCGGGTCGATCTCGCCGCCTGTTATCGGCTGGTCGCGCATTACCGGTGGGATGACGTCATCTTCACCCATATTTCCGCCCGCGTGCCCGGCTCGGAGCATCACTTCCTGATCAACCCCTACGGCATGATGTTCGATGAGATCACGGCATCAAGTCTGGTCAAGATCGACCTGGCCGGCCAAATCGTGCTCGATAACGGCTATCCGGTGAACCCGGCCGGATTCACCATCCACAGCGCCATTCATGCCGGCCGCGAGGATGCGCACTGCGTCCTGCATGTTCATACCCAAAACGGCGTCGCCGTATCGGCTCAGCGCGAGGGGCTATTGCCGATTTCGCAGCAATCGCTGCTCGTGCTGTCGAGTCTGGCGTACCATGATTACGAGGGGCTTGCCGTCAATCCCGACGAAAAGCCGCGCCTCGTGGCCGATATTGGCGACAACAATTTTCTGATGCTGCGCAATCACGGGCTGCTCGTGGCGTCGCATTCGATCCCCGATGCCTTCCTGTCGATGTACACTTTCGAGGCGGCCTGCGCGATCCAGATCAAGGCGCAAGCCGGGGGCGGCGCGCTGATCCCGATCCCGCAACCGGTGCTGGATGGCATCCGCGCTCAGGCCAAAATCGTCTCGGGCGGCATCGGCGGCGCCCTCGCTTGGCCGGCGCTGCTGCGGCGGTTGGATCGGATTGATCCGTCCTATCGGAATTGACCGATGGCAGCCTGGTCGCGGCCCGCGCGGTCAGGCTGCCGTCCCGAATACCGCGCCGAACGCGGCCTTCATCGCCGCGTCGATTTCGGGCATGGCGACCAAAATGCCTTGTGCGGCGAGCGACGTTACGCCGTGCTGGCGGATGCCGCACGGCACGATGCCGTCGAAATGCCCGAGATCGGGGTCGACATTGAGCGCCACACCGTGGAAGCTGACCCAGCGCCGAACGCGCACGCCCAGCGCCGCGATCTTGTTCTCGCGCCCGTCCGATTCCCGCACCCAGATCCCGACCCGGCCGGCGCGCCGTTCGCCGGCGATGTTGAAGCTGGCCAGAGTCAGAATCAGCCATTCTTCCAGATCATGGACATAGCGCCGAACATCGCCGCCCCGCCCCTTCAGATCGAGCATGACATAGCCGACGCGCTGGCCGGGCCCGTGATAGGTGAATTGTCCGCCGCGTCCGGTTCGATGGACCGGGAAACCGCCGGGATCGATCAGGTCTTCATCGCGCGCACTGGTACCGGCTGTATAGAGCGGCGGGTGTTCCAGCAGCCAGATCAGCTCCGGCGCCGCCGCCTCGCGGATCGCCGCAACCCGCGCCTCCATCACCGCGACCGCAGCCTCATACCCGACCGGCGTGTCGCTTATCTGCCATTCCCGATCCATCTCGCCCTCCTTTGGACTGTTATAGCGCTTCCGCACGCTTCCGGCACCGCCCGCAAACCTGACCTGCCACCAGCCGCGCCACGACAGGCTTGCGGCGGACGGAGCGATTTGCTATTCCCCAGCGACCAATCGGGGGCCGGGTTGCCCGCACCCCCGTTCATGATCGTGCGGTCGTGGCGGAATTGGTAGACGCGCAGCGTTGAGGTCGCTGTGGGGGAAACTCTGTGGAAGTTCGAGTCTTCTCGACCGCACCATTTTTCGTTCGAAATCGCTGAAGATCCGGCAGTATTCGCACGGTCGAGGGCTCGTCAGGTCGGGCTTGCGGCGGCGGGGCCGGATCGGGTTTCCTGTCGCCGGATCTCATCAGGAAAGGGATAGCGATGGCCGACGATTTCCGCGAGAGCGCGCTCGAATATCACCGCCACCCGACGCCCGGCAAGATCGCCATCATCGCGACCAAGCCACTGGCGACGCAACGTGATCTGGCGCTGGCCTATTCGCCGGGCGTGGCCGAAGCCTGCCTCGCCATCGTCGCCGATCCGGCCGAAGTGGCGAATATGACGTCGCGGGCCAATCTCGTCGCGGTCATCACCAACGGCACGGCGGTGCTCGGCCTGGGCAATATCGGCCCGCTCGCCTCCAAGCCGGTGATGGAAGGCAAGGCGGTGCTGTTCAAGAAATTCGCCGGCATCGACGTCTTCGATATCGAAATCGATGCGACCGACCCGGACAAATTCGTTGAGATCGTCGCGGCGCTGGAACCGACCTTCGGCGGCATCAATCTCGAAGATATCAAGGCGCCGGAATGCTTCGAGATCGAGGCCAAGCTGCGCGCGCGCATGAAAATTCCGGTGCTGCATGACGATCAGCACGGCACCGCCATCATCGTCGCGGCGGCAATCCGCAACGCGCTCCGCCTCAGCGGCAAGACTCTGTCGGAGGTCAAGCTGGTCACCTCTGGCGCCGGGGCGGCGGCACTCGCCTGTCTCGATCTGCTGGTCCATCTCGGCCTGAAGCCCGAGAACACCTGGGTCACCGATCGCTATGGCGTGGCCTATCGCGGTCGGGTCGAGGAGATGGACCCGCGCAAGGAGCGCTATCTCAAGGACACCAACGCCCGCACGCTGGCCGATGTGATCGACGGCGCCGATATCTTTCTCGGCCTGTCCGCACCCAACGTGCTGAAGCCGGAATTGCTGACGCGGATGGCGGACAAGCCGATCATCATGGCGCTGGCCAATCCGACGCCGGAGATTTCACCCGAACTGGTCCGGCAGCACCGGCCCGACGCCATCATTGCCACCGGCCGGTCGGATTATCCCAATCAGGTCAATAACGTCCTGTGCTTTCCCTATCTGTTCCGCGGCGCGCTCGATTGCGGGGCCACGGTGATCAACGAGGCGATGAAGATCGCCTGTCTGGAGGCGCTGGCCGATCTGGCCTTGGCCGAACCATCCGATGTCGTCGCGGCCGCCTATGGCGACCAGACGCTGAGCTTCGGTCCGGATTATCTGATCCCGAAGCCGTTCGATCCGCGACTGATCACCACGCTGGCGCCGGCCGTCGCGAAGGCGGCGATGGATTCGGGTGTGGCGACCCGGCCGATCACGGATTTCCCGGCCTATCGTCAACGCCTGTCGCAATTCGTCTTCCGCTCCGGCCTGGTGATGAAGCCGGTGTTCGACCGCGCGCGCCAGGATCCGCGCCGCCTCGCCTATGCCGAGGGTGAGGATGAGCGCGTACTGCGCGCAGTGCAGAATGCGATCGACGACGGCATCGCCAAGCCGATCGTGATCGGCCGGCGCGAGGTGGTCGAGCGCCGGCTGGAAAAGCTCGGGCTGCACGTCAAGCCCGGCACCGATTTCGAGTTGGTCGATCCCGAGAGCGATCCACGCTTCCATGACTACTGGAACCATTACCACCGCCTGATGGAACGCAAGGGCGTATCGCCCGATTTCGCGCGCAATCTGGTGCGCACGCGCACCACGGTGATCGCGGCCCTGATGGTGGCACGCGGCGAGGCCGACGCCATGTTGTGCGGCGCGGTCGGTCAGTTCGACCGGCATCTGCGCCATGTCGTCGATGTGTTGGGCTTGCAGCCCGGCCTGTCGTCGCCCTTCACGCTCTCGGTGCTGGTGCTGCCGACCGGTACCTATTTCATGGCCGACCCTTACGTCATCCAGAATCCCGATGCGACCGAGATCGCCGAGATGACCATCCGCTCGGCTGAGGCGGTGCGCCGCTTCGGCATCGAGCCCAAGGTGGCACTGCTGTCCCATTCCAATTTTGGCAGTGCGGAGACCGCCTCGGCAGAAAAGATGCGCGCGGCCCTGCGCCTGATCAAGGCGCGGGCACCGGATCTGGAAGTCGAGGGCGAGATGCAGGCCGATCTCGCCTTCTCCGCCGGGACGCGGCAGCGGCTCTTCCCCAATTCGCAATTGCAGGGCAGCGCCAACCTCTTGATCCTACCCAATCTCGACGCCGCCAATATCGCCTTCAACATGGTCAAGGCGCTGGGCGGCGGCCTGGCGATCGGCCCGACCCTGCTCGGCGTCAACAAGGTGGCGCATATCGTGACGCCGTCGATTACGGTGCGCGGGCTGGTCAATATGAGCGCGGTCGCGGTCTATGATGCGCAGGTCGGTAGCGACAAGGGATGATGAATTTCAATGTCGCCCTGTTCAAGCATGGGCTGAAGCGGATAATTCTCTGACTTTGTGAACTTCGTGTGCTTGGTGGTGCAGAATTTCCGGTGGTTTCAGCTTGAAATGAAGCCAATTAAGATCCATCGGCATGTTCGCCACGTGATCGAGGCGAGGATTGACACGACAAATGCCGCAACGACCCATCTCAGATTCGGTCATATCGATGCCATAGATTGCATCCGTGCTAAAGCCCAATGCCGGGCGCCATATACCGGTCAAGCGGCGATCGGGCTGTTACGATCAAACTGTGACCCTGGCCGAATTTCCGCGTCGCTTGACGGCCCGCATAGCACGGAATAACTTCGGCCCTACGATCGTCCTAATCGCCGGGGGCTTGTTGTAGGTTGATCGGTTCCTATCTAAGCTAGACGGTAGGAACGGGCGATCTCGTCACCCGATCCTACCCCCGATGGAGGAAAGCATGACGCGCCTTTCGATCCTTCCCATGGTTCTGGTCGGCTTGGCGCTGGTCGGTTGCGGCGAGGCGCCGACCGGTCATCCGA
>JAXDMU010000225.1:0-4577 GCA_034665905.1 Aliidongia sp.
TTCGACGCCTTGTTTCTTCAGCTTTAGCCCGCGTTGGCCGTCCACGGTGTATTCAAGCTCGCTGAAACCCGTGGCACCGGTGATGGCGCGGCGAACGGCATCGAGTTGACGATCGACGTAGGATGCACCACGTTTCTTCTGATCACGAAGCTCCTCCATCTCACGTTCAGCAAACCAGGAGGTCAGTTCGCGAAAATCGATGCCCCGGTGTTCCAGCCCTTCGGCGAATACGCGGGTCGGCGTGTGTCCGACCTCGTCCTGCTTGTGCTTATCGATGTCGAGGAGCATACGGGACTGGTCATAATAGATTACCGCGGTTTCTCCACCCAGAAAGTTATCCTTTTTAAGAAGGGAACCGTCATTCACGGGTTGACGCTCTGCGATTGGACGAAGAATAAGCATATCTAAGTCATCTAGGTAGTTATCGCGCGGCCGGATAAATTTTTCCCGCTCACTCAATCCGAACAGCATCCACTGTACCGGTTTTGGATCGCCATCATCTACCGCCGTCATTGATAGTTTAGCCTCGGCTGCCCCGATCTTCAGGTCGTCGGTTTCTATGCGATAGTCTACGCTCAGCCGCTGCGTAAGGCGTGCGAGATAAGGTTTTAGGAGTAGCGCCAGCGCATCGAGAATGGTGGTCTTGCCCGCACCGTTCTCGCCGACCAGCACCGTCAGCCGCGGATCGAGATCGAGATCGAGTTGCTCGATCCCCCGGAAATTCGTGATTTCGACGCTGTGCAGCTTCATCGCGCTAAACTACGTTTTGTGTTGCCCATGAGATCCGCCGCGTTGAGTTCCGCCAAATTCTATCCGAATTTTCTGAACCTGTTTAGGAAAACCTCACTGGCGTTGGACCGGTTCGGTCAGATCGCGAGAACCGCTGTCAGTCGAACAGCAGGGAGACCGGCCGATCCCGCAAGGGTGAATTTGTGCCGGATGGAAGCGCCCTGCTGGACCGGGGGGAAAGGGAGTCGCGCAAAAGTTGAATAACCCTAACCAATAAATCCGGGCCATATTTACAGAAAGTGTTAACTGTTCGGTGAAGCCAAATTCGGTAGTATTAACGCCATTTTCGTTCATCCAACTACATCTATTTGCTGCAATGCGCTGTTCTTAATCCAAATTAAAGTCTTCGTGTTCATATTACCTCCAATTCTGCGGCTTGCAGGGAAAAAGAGGTGTTGAAACGTCAGCCTTAAGACCATCCACCAGTCACGCGCTGGAGCCTGTTGACTGGTCGCGCGTCGATCGGTGGCAGCAGGATCTGTTGGCCGATCGGCTGGAACGCATCCGCACCGGCTTTGCGGCTGCCGGTGTCGGCACGATCGAATTGGCGCGCTCGCCGGAGCCGGCAACGCTCTATGGAGCGCCCAACCGCTTCCTGCTGGAATATTGGCGGGCGGAACGCCAGGGGGCGTTGCCGCCGATCAGTGCGATCGATCCGATCCGGATGCGCCCGGCGCTCGGTCGTATCCTCATCATCGAACCGGTCGATGAGGGGCGGGATTTCCGCTATCGGCTGTTCGGCACCCACATCACCGCCATATCCGGCTACGATATGACCGGAAAACTGCTTTCGGTGCATCCATTGGCGCCCGAGCTGATCTGTTTCGCCTTTGCGCTCTATCGCAGCCTGATGGCGAGGCCGGAGCCGGTAATGACCTTGAATGTGCCGCCGATGGCGCCCTTTACGCGATGGGAGCGGATCGTGTTGCCCTTCGGCAGTGCCGATGGTAAGGCCATGCGCTTCGTCGTCGGCAATGTCGGCTTCGATCGGGACGGGCGGGAGATACGCATCTGAGTGCGGCGTTCCGGGGTTGCGATCCTCATCGTAGCAAAGACGATTGAATGGCTCTAGTCTGATGCGAGGGGCGGGTTAGAGGCTCGCCCCGCCGCGTCTTCCTGGGAGAGCCCCGCCCTATGGCTAAATTCACCGGCACCGCCTCATATGTCGCCACCGAAGATCTGAAAGTTGCGGTCAATGCCGCGATCACGCTCGAACGCCCGCTGCTGATCAAGGGCGAACCGGGCACGGGCAAGACCATTCTGGCCCAGGAAGTCGCCGCTGCCCTCGGCAAGACGCTGATCCCGTGGCACATCAAATCGACCACCAAGGCGCAGCAGGGGCTCTATGAGTACGACGCCGTATCGCGCTTGCGCGACAGCCAACTGGGCGATGCCCGCGTCCACGACATCAAGAACTATATCCTCAGGGGCAAGCTCTGGGATGCCTTCGAGGCTGATGTCCCACCGGTGCTGCTGATCGACGAGATCGACAAGGCGGACATCGAATTCCCCAACGATCTGTTGCTCGAACTCGATCGTATGGAGTTCTTCGTCTATGAAACGCGCGAGACGATCAAGGCGCGAAACCGGCCGATCATTATCATCACGTCGAACAATGAAAAGGAATTGCCCGACGCCTTTCTGCGTCGTTGCTTCTTCCACTACATCCGCTTTCCCGATCGCAACACCATGGAGAAGATCGTCGAGGTGCATTACCCCGGCATCAAAAAGCTGCTGGTGCGCGAGGCGTTGACGCTGTTCTATGAGATTCGCGACGTGAACGGGCTGAAGAAGAAGCCATCGACCTCGGAACTGCTCGATTGGCTGAAGCTGCTGATGGCGGAAGACGTTCCGGTCGAGGTCTTGCGTGACAAGGACCCCGCTCGGCTGATCCCGCCGCTCCATGGCGCATTGCTCAAGAACGAGCAGGACGTCCATCTGTTCGAGCGGCTGGCCTTCCTGCATCGGCGCGGCCAGCAGCGCTGAGGCGGGGCGATGTTCATCGATTTTTTCCTGAAGCTCAGAGCGGCCGGGGTGCCGGTCAGTCTGCGCGAATTTCTGATGCTTCAGGAAGCGATGCAGGCGGGCCTTGCCGAGTATGATATCGAGCATTTCTATTTCCTGGCCCGCTCGGCACTGGTGAAGGACGAACGCCATCTCGACCGCTTCGATCAGGTGTTCGGCCAATGCTTCAAGGGGCTGGAGCCACCGCCGGGGACCGGACCGGACCCGGTCGGCGCGGTCGAATTGCCCGAAGAATGGCTGCGCAAGCTGGCCGAGAAGATCCTGACCGACGAGGAAAAGGCGCAGATCCAGGCGCTGGGCGGCTGGGACAAGCTGATGGAGACGCTGAAACAGCGACTCGAAGAACAGCAGGGCCGGCACCAGGGTGGCTCGAAATGGATTGGCACCGCCGGCACCTCGCCGTTCGGCGCCAATGGCTATAATCCCGAAGGCGTGCGGATCGGCCAGCACGAAAGCCGCCACCGCCGTGCGGTCAAGGTCTGGGACAAGCGCGAATTCAAGAATCTGGCCGATGATGTCGAACTGGGCACGCGCAACATCAAGGTGGCGCTGCGCCGGCTCCGCCGCTTTGCCCGCGAAGGGGCGGCGAGCGAACTCGATCTGCCGGGCACGATCGGCGCCACCGCGAAGAATGCCGGCTATCTCGATCTGAAGATGGTGCCGGAGCGGCACAATGCCGTGAAAGTGCTGCTCTGCCTCGATATCGGCGGCTCGATGGACGATCACATCAAGTTGTGTGAGGCGCTGTTTTCCGCGACTCGCACCGAATTCAAGCATCTCCAGCATTTCTATTTCCACAATTGCCCCTACGACATGATGTGGAAGGATGCTCGCTTTCAGTCGGCCGACCGCATGGCGGTGATGGATATTCTCCACACCTTCGATTCAAGCTGGAAGCTGATCTTCGTCGGCGATGCCAGCATGAGTCCCTACGAACTGATCCAGCCGGGCGGGGCGATCGACAGTTGGAATGCCGAACCTGGGCAGATCTGGCTGCGCCGGCTGCTCGCGACCTATCCGCGTGCGATCTGGCTCAATCCGGTGCCTGAGAAATATTGGGGCGGGACGCAGACCATCGGGCTGATCGAACAACTGATGGAAGGTCGCATGTTTCCATTGACGCTGGAGGGGCTGGACCGGGCGATGCATCGGCTGATGCATTGAGACCCGCACTCGCGGCCTATCGGAATGCCGGGGTCGAAGGTGTCACCTTGGCGGTGCGGCTGCGCCCCGGTGCCTCGCGCAACGCGGTTGTCGGTCGCTCGATTCCGGCCGACGGTGACGAAATCGTGATCGTCGCGGTCTCGGCCCCGCCGGAGGGCGGCAAGGCCAATGCGGCGTTGATCGCGCTGCTCGCCAAGCTCTGGCGGCGCCCCAAGACCAGCGTGACCATCATCGTGGGAGAGGGCGCGCGCACCAAGGTGCTGCATGTCGCCGGTTCGCCGGAAAAATTGATCGAGGACCTTCGAAGCTGGTTAGACGGACTGCCCTTGGTCTGACCGGCTGCCCGTCTCGCGGAGCCGCTCAGACTTCCCATTGCAGATGCGACCACCTGCGTTTACATCTGAACGCAGATCGGTTGAGGTCCGGGCGGCATGGCAGAGGTTGACATAGGCGTGGTCCGGTTAGAAAACGTCGCAATGCGCTATGGCCAAGGCGGGCCGGAGGTGCTTCAGGACGTCAATCTCGAACTCGCGGCTGGGGATTTCCGCTTTTTGACCGGGGCGAGTGGTGCCGGCAAATCGACGCTGCTGCGCATGCTC
>JAXDMU010000226.1:0-6951 GCA_034665905.1 Aliidongia sp.
ATCAACCCGGCCTATCGGCTGTCGGAACTGGAATATTGCCTGAACAAGGTCGGCTGCCGCGCGCTGATCCTGGCCACCTCGTTCAAATCCAGCGACTATCTGGGCATGATCCGCGAATTGGCGCCGGAACTGGGGGCCGCAGAGACGCTCGCTTCGGCCCGGCTGCCGGATTTGCGCCGTCTGATTGTGATCGGCGGCGAAGCCCCGCCCGGCATGATGCGGTTCGACGATGTTGCGGCCCTGGCCGATGAGACCAGTCTCGCCCGGATCGCGGCCCTCGGCCCAACGCTGCAATTCGATGATCCGATCAATATCCAATTCACCAGCGGTACCACCGGTGCCCCCAAGGGTGCCGCGCTGTCGCACCACAATATCGTCAATAACGGGTTTTTCATCGGCGAGCGGATGGCTCTCACCCCGGCCGACCGGCTGTGCATTCCGGTGCCGCTCTATCATTGCTTCGGCATGGTGCTGGGCAATCTGGCCTGCGTCAGTCACGGCGCCGCGATGATCTATCCGGGCGAGGGGTTCGAACCGAAAGCCGTGCTGGAAACGGTCGAGGCCGAGCGCTGCACGGCACTGCATGGCGTGCCGACCATGTTCATCGCCGAACTCGATCATCCGGAGTTCGATCGCTTTGACCTGTCGAGCCTGCGCACCGGCATTATGGCCGGCAGCCCCTGCCCGCTCGAAATCATGACTCGTTGCGTCACCGAAATGAATTTGCGCGAGATCACGATCGCCTATGGCATGACCGAAACCAGCCCGGTCAGCTTTCAATCCGCGACCGACACGCCGACCGATCTGCGGGTCGGCACGGTCGGCACGATCCTGCCGCATCTCGAGGTCAAGATCGTCGATGCGGCGGGCCGACTCGTCCCGACCGGCACTCAAGGAGAATTGCTGACGCGCGGTTATTCGGTGATGTTGGGCTACTGGAACGATCCGGAACGCACGGCAGAGGCGATCGATGCGGCGGGCTGGATGCACACCGGCGACCTCGCCACGATCGACCCGACCGGCTATTGCCGGATCACCGGGCGGATCAAGGACATGATCATCCGCGGCGGCGAGAACATCTATCCGCGCGAGATCGAGGAATTCCTCTATCGCCACCCAAAGGTGCAAGACGTCCAGGTGATCGGCGTGCCCGACCCGAAATATGGTGAGGAAGTCTGCGCCTGGGTCCGCCTGCGCGCCGGTGAATCACTCGATGCCGAGGAGTTGCGGCAATTCTGCCGGGGCCAGATCGCGCATTACAAAATTCCACGCCATATTCGCTTCGTGGAGGAATTCCCGATGACGATCACCGGCAAGATCCAGAAATTCGTGATGCGCGAGATGATGGCCGAGGAGGCCAAATCCGGGCAGAAATAGCGGCGCTTCACCCAAGCGAACGGCACGACTACCGGGCCAGGCTGAACAGCGTCCCGCAGCCGGTCGGCGTCACGTTCGAGCTGGTCGTGCAGATCACGCCGCCGGCGCTGCTGGTGCCCCAGAGCTTGCCTGTTGGATCGATGATCACGCCGCCCGTCGGCGCCAGATTCGCCGAACTCAACGAGGCCAGCGTGGTCACCACGCCGCTCGGGCTGATGGAGAAGACGGAGCCGGTGCCGGTCGTACCGCCATTCACCGTCGTGCCGTAGAGAGTGCCGGCCCCGTCACGCACCACGCCGCTTCGTGCCGCCAGGCCGTCGAGAATGGCGAGGATGTGCAGGTTGTGGGTGACCGCATCGACCCGGTAGACGGCCGCACCGTCCGCGGTCGGCGCAAAATTGCTATGTGACACAGCCCTTTCGAGCATGCCGTAGACATTGCCATTCACGTCGCGCACGATGTTGCCGATCGGATTGGCGGTCGAGGTGCCGTCGGGCGACTCGACCGCCAGGAAGATCGCGACCGTGGTGTAGACGCCGGCTTGCGTGACTTTGAACAGGCTGCCGGCACCGCGCGCCACGTCGGTGGCAAAGGTCGTGCCGAGTACGTTTCCCTGGGAATCGACGACGACATTGCTGCGCGATCCGACGCCGATGAACAGATTGGTCATGACGCGGAACATCGTGCCGCTCGTGCTCATCGTATAGACGACGCCGGAGTCGGGTGGAGGGCCCGCCCCCCCGGCCATGGTCGTTCCGTATAGCTTTCCGTCCGGGCCGATGGTGACGCCGGCCCCCGGATTGGCGCCATCGGGCCCGCTGAAACTGTGCAGCGTGACGAGCGTCCAGGTGCCTGCTGTCGATGTCGGCGGGCTCAGCCGGAAGACCGTGCCGAGATCGTGGGTGCCACCGGCCTGCGTCGTGCCATAGAGATTGCCTAGCGGGTCCGCGACCAGACTGCCATTGGGATGGGCACCGTCCGGGCGGGAGAATCCATACAGCGAGACCGGCTCTCTCGGCGCCGTGCCCGACGCGGCGTATTGATAGATCGCCCCCAGATCGGTCGCACCCAGATCGGCCTCGCTCGGTCCGACGATCATGCCGCCGGCATAGGTCGCGCCATAAAGTTGCTGATTTCGATAAAGCAGATTGCCCTCAAGCGGAATGGCGCCGCCGGCACCGAATCCGCTACCGCGAAACGGGAATTCGGTATTGAGTTTCGCCGCCGCCGCAGGGCTGACCGACGCCATGACGAATAGAACGGCGCACGCCGTGGTCGCAGCGGATGAGCGAAAAACCCCGAACATTCTGGCGGCCCCCCCGATAACGAGTGTTAGTGGCGGGCGACACAGCACCTGACTGGAAGCGCCGCCCTTATAAGCAACATCGATCGGGCGGATCAGATCCGTTGTTCCAGCAGTCTTGTGCGCTTATTCCGGTCGGGTTCGGCGTGAGCCAAATCATATGTCGTCTGCGACCGTCAATCGGCTTGACGCTCCAGCCAGCGCGTCGCGTACGTTACGGGATCGCGCTGGCTCTTTGGGACAAAGACGTCCGGCGCTATACCATCCGGATCGACCGGATCATTGGGCACCCGCATCGACCGCGATATCGCCCGTGCGGAGAGTCGTTCCACGATTTCCCCGACCGACAAGGGATCGTCCGCGCCGCGCAGCAACGTCAAGACCATGCGTCCGAACTCGCCATGCCGCAGCTTGGGAATGACTCGGTGCTTGACCTTCACCACAGGGCGGATGCGGAAAGGCACCTGTGAGGGATCGAAGATTCGAATCGTGGTATCTAGCGCTGCGATTTCACACTTGAGTCGGGCGATATCCTTCTGCGCACGGATGATTTCGCCCGAGAGTTCTGCCCGTTTCCGCGTGAGGGCGGCGATTGCGATTTGATCTGCCATGATCGGCTAAATGTGGTACGATCACGGCCAATTCGGAAGGTAGCTTGTGGTGGCGGCTGCTACATAATACCGGATCTGCTCTAGCCCTCGCGGCTGAGCCCGGCGGCGGCAAGCGCGTCCAGATAGCGCCGCCAGCGTTCCGGTTGTTCCTGGCCCAACTCGTAGAGATAGGACCAGCTATAAATCCCGGTGTCGTGCGAATCGTCGAAGACGATGCGTACGGCATAATTGCCGACCGGTCCGAGGCGCGCGATGCCGATTGCGGCGCGTCCGGCGACCAGGGTTTTCTGTGCGGGGCCGTGCCCCTGAACCTCGGCCGACGGGCTTTCCACCCGAAGATATTCGGCCGGCAGCGAGAAGCGCGCCCCGTCGTCGAATGTCACCTCAAGCCGCTTTTCCGCCTGTTTCAGCGTCAGTTCAAGCGGCCAGTGCGTGGCCCTGAACCGGTCGGGCGGTGTGTCGGTCACAGTGTCGGCGTCGCCGGCCGATCCAGCGGTCGCGCCTCGTCGATCAGCATGATCGGAATGCCGTCGCGAATCGGATAGGCCAGGCCAGCTTGATCGCTGATCAGTTCCTGCGCCGCGCCGTCATAGCGCAGCGGCGCCTTGGTCAGCGGGCAGACCAGGATCTCCAAAAGCTTCGGATCGATCTGCGGTGCCGTATCAGCCATGATGTGCCTCCCTCGGAAATCGTGGGTCAGTGATGGACGGTACCGCCGCCCGGACGCTCCAGCAGGGCCATCTCGACCAGATCGGTCAGCAAGCGGGCCCGTTCGGCCAGCGCCGGAGCCTGAAGCAGGCTTTGTTTTTCCGCGGCGGCGAAGGGGCAGATCATCGCCAGAGTCGTGATCAGCCGATCGTCTGACGTCGCCTCGATCGCCTTCCAGTCGATTGTGACACCGCGGACCTGGAAGAACGGTTTCAATCCGGCAAGCAGGCGCTTGCGGTCGATCGGCGGTGCTTCGGCAATACCGGTCAGATCGTCGCGATATTGCGTCCAGACCGGTGTCGCGCGGCGATAAAGTCGGCTGGTCGCCGTGGCCTCGATGATGTCGAAGCGACAAACCCCGACGAGCGTGATGATATAGCGCTCGCCCTCCTCCGCGAAGCTGACGATGCGCCCGGCGCAACCGGTCTTGTAGAGCCGCGGGTTGAAGCCGCTCGGTTCGGCCTCGATCGGCTGGATCATGCCGATCAGCCGGTCGCCCGCCAGCGCGTCATCCACCATGTTCAGATAGCGCGGCTCGAAGATATTGAGCGGCAACAGACCACGCGGCAGCAGCAGCACGCCGGTCAGCGGAAAGAGCGGCAGGCTGTCGGGCAGCGGGCGGGCGAAATGTTGCGGGCCGCCCGCCATCATGGCGCATGTCGCGGTCATGCGAACAGAATCGATGACAGCCGCTTGCGCGTCTGCACCGTCAGCAGATCGGTCGGCCCCATCGCCTCGAACAGCTTGACCAGCTGTTTGCGGGCGGCCTGCTCATTCCATTCCCGGTCGGCCTTGACGATATGCAGCAGTCGATCGATCGCCTGCTCGCGCTGTCCCGCGGCGAAGAGCGCGTTGGCCAGTTCGAGGCTGGCTTCGTGATCGTTCGGGTCGCGCGCCAGCCTCGCCTCGAACTCGCCTGCCGCCCCGGCCGAAGCCGCGGCGTGTTCGGCCAGTTCGATCGCGGTCAGCACCGAAACCACCTCGGCGGATTTTGCCTCGGCGGCCGGAACGCGGGCAATGACCTCCTTGGCGTCGGCCAGATCGTTGGCGGCCAGCGCACAACGGGCGAGGCCGACCAAGGCGCCGACATGGTCGGGATGGCGCTGTGCGATCTGCTGATAGATATTCTCGGCGGTCGCCATATCGTTGGCTGCGATCGCCTGACGGGCCATGTCCAGCGCTTCGTCGAGCGGCGACGGCCCGGCCTTGCCGGCGAGCTTTTGCACGAACGCCTTGATCTGCGCGTCGGGCAGCGCCCCGACAAAGCCATCGACCGGCCGGCCATCCTTGAAGGCGTAGACGGCGGGGATCGATTGGATCCGCATCTGCGTCGGGATTTCCGGATGGTCCTCGATATTGAGCTTGACCATACGAACGGCGCCCTTGGTTGCCGCGACGGCCTTCTCCAGCATCGGGCCGAGCGTGCGGCACGGGCCACACCATTCGGCCCAGAAATCCACGATGACCGGCGTCGTCATGGACGCTTCGATGACGTCCACCATAAAGGCATCGGTCGAGGTGTTCTTGATCGGTTTGGCCGCGCCATTGGCGGCGATGAGCTGGTCCACGGTATTCACCCCTGCTAGCCGGGTCTCGCTGCATAGATGAAGCTTCGAGCGGATGAGAGCAAGACATGCGTTATGGCGCGGGGCTGCCCAGCGCTCGATAAAAATACGCTTGCACGACACCCTGCCCTCTGTCTATATCGCGCTCCTCGGGCGGAACATCCACCGTCCGAACCGGATGCGGGCGTAGCTCAGGGGTAGAGCACAACCTTGCCAAGGTTGGGGTCGAGGGTTCGAATCCCTTCGCCCGCTCCAAAATCTCTCAGAGATTTCAAGAAGATAAGAACGGCCCTTCGGGGCCGTTTTTGCTTACACACCGGCGGCCAGCCGCCAATGTAAGCTCCTTGTAAGCACCACAAAACGCAACACCGGATACGGTGGCGCACAAACGGCGGGGTTTGCTAATCGCATTCTCGCCGCGCCGCCGCTCGTTGGACTAGCACCTTTTGCCAAACTCTGGCACCCTCTGCCATCCATTCTGATGAGAGGACCGGTTGATGCCGGACGAGATCCTGACGCTGCCCGAAGTCGCCGTCTTGTTGAAGGTCGCGGAGAAGACCGTCTACACGATGGCCCAAAAGGCGCAGCTTCCGGCATTTAAGGTCCGCGGCCAGTGGCGGTTCAAACGGGATGATCTCGACCGTTGGATCGAGCAACAGAAGGCCGCGTCGCGCAACGAGGGAGGAAGCTGAATGTCTACACCCCTCGCCTCGCAGATCCAGGACGTACTGCCCCGGACAAGGGATGCCTACTACAAGCTGGTGCTGGCGGTTGGGCCGGCCCGCACCGGAAAAACCGCCATGCTGACTGAGCTTGCCGCCCAGCACAGTTGGCCTCGGCTCAACGTCAATCTCCGCCTCTCGGAACGTCTTCTCGAATTGACACATCGCCAACGGGCCACCCGAGTCGCAGGTATCCTCGACGAAATGGTCCGGGCAGAAAATTCAGACGTCGTTCTTCTCGACAATATCGAGCTTCTTTTCGCAGAGGAGTTGGCGCAGGACCCGCTACGGCTCTTGCAGTCGCTGTCTCGGAACCGAGCGATCGTGGCCGTGTGGCCTGGCGGCTTCGACGGAGCGTGCCTGACCTATGCCGAGCCGGGGCATCCAGAAGTGCGCCGATATCAGACACCCCAAGCGGTGATCGTCAAAGTCGGGGACGCCGATCAGCCCGACGCGGGATCGCTTGGGGAGGAGAAGACATGAAATACTCGGACCTCATTCAATTCGAACCGATCGAAACCGTCGTTCAGCTTCGGGAAGCTGACACCGCCGCTGATGCGCGCCGGTTGGTCGAGACGTTCGTCATTTCTGACCGGATGGCTGACCTGCTCGGTGAACTGGTGTTTCCTCAGTTGCAGTTCAGCAAGCCAGCGGACAACAAGGGC
>JAXDMU010000227.1:0-2616 GCA_034665905.1 Aliidongia sp.
GGATTATGCCGGCCCCGATCAGGTTCTGGCGCCGGGCGATGAGGTGGCGCTGTTCCCGCCTGTCACCGGCGGGTGAGGCGATGATCCGCCTTCAGCAAAACGCCTTCGACCCCGGCGCCGAACTCTCGGCCTTCACGCGCGCCTGCGGCCAGGGCACCGGCGGCATCGCCAGCTTCACCGGCTTGGTGCGCGACAGCGGCGACGGACCGGCGCTGACGGCGCTCACGCTGGAGCATTATCCCGGCATGACCGAGCGCCAGCTGGAAAAGATCGAGGCCGAAGCGTGTACCCGCTGGCCCCTCACCGCCTCGCTCATCCTGCACCGCCACGGCCGCATGCTGCCGGGCGATGCGATCGTGCTGGTCGCCACCGCCTCGGCCCATCGTCGGGCGGCGCTCGAAGCTTGCGAATTCCTGATCGACTGGCTGAAGACCAAGGCGCCGTTCTGGAAGCTTGAGGAAACGGCGGCGGGCGCCAACTGGGTCGCCGCCAAAGCGAGCGACGACGCAGCGGCCGAACGGTGGGCGGGTGCCCCTCAGCCCCGCGGGCCGAACCCGCGATAGGGCTTCAGCGGCACCAAAGCCGTCAGTTCCAGCATGCCGGCGGCCAGCAGTGGCAGCGTGGCGAGGCTCGCGCGGGCCTCGGCCTCGTCGGCGGCTTCGATCATGACGCAGGCTCCGGGCAGATCGCCGCGCGACCAGATTTGGCGCACGATCCCTTCGGCGTAGAGCACGCGCACGCGTTCCGCCTCCGGTTCGAGCAGGGGGGCGAAGTCGGCATCGGAGAAACGCTCGGTGAGGCGACGCAACAGGGCAATGAACTGCATTCGGATTGCTCCCAACTGAAAGGAACAAGCAGTATAGTGAAGGCAACCGGAATGGCGACGGGTATCCTTCGCGGCGCCCATCCGAAACCGGTCACGGAGCATATTCATGCGGTTGGGCGAACTCCTCGTAGCACAAGGGCTGGTGACCGTCGCCGATATCGGGGCGGCAACCGCGTGGCAGCGCGAGAAGGGCGGCCGGCTGGGTGAGATTCTGGTGGCGCTGGGCAAGCTGACGACCACCCAACTCGAATCGGCGATCCATCAAAGCCCGACCACCCCGCGCACTCTGCAAGAGGTCGGCATTCCGGCGGCGTCCCTGCTGCAATTGTTGCTGAAATTCATGTTTCAGCAGGCGCGCAACAATGTGTTCGATCTGACAAAGGCGCTGAAGCTGCCCAACAATGTCGTGCAGGAACTGACCGACGACGCGGCCCGGCGCGATCTGATCCAGCCGATGGGGTCGGTGACGCTCGGCACGGTGTCGCAAATCCGCTACACGCTGAGCGAGCGTGGCCGCAACGCCGCACAGGATGCGCTGGCGCGCAACCCCTATATCGGCCCCGCCCCCGTGCCGCTGGCGAGCTTTCAGGCGCAGATCGAGCGCCAGCACATCACCAACGAGGCGATCGACCGCACGGCGCTGGCCGCCTGTTTCGAGGGCCTGGTCGTGCCCGAGCATTTCCTGCGCAAGATCGGCCCGGCGATCAATGCCGGCCGCACCATCCTGCTGTTCGGCCCACCCGGCAACGGCAAGACGACGCTGGCGACGCGGCTCGGCAAGCTGTTCCGCAATGTCGTCTACGTTCCTTATGCGGTCGAGATCGAAGGCCAGATCATGACGGTATTCGATCCCAGCCTGCACAAACGGGTCGAGAGCGAGGAAGTGCCGACCGCCGCAGCCGGCGCACGGCGCGAGGAGTTCGATCATCGCTGGGTCCCGTGCCGGCGCCCGGTGGTGATCGCGGGTGGCGAATTGCAACTCGACATGCTCGATCTCAGCACCAACCCTGAATCGCGGTTTTACGAAGCGCCGCTGCATGTCAAGGCGCTGAACGGTATTTTCCTGATCGACGATTTCGGCCGCCAGCAAGTCAGCCCCGAAGCGTTGCTCAATCGCTGGATTCTGCCGATGGCGAGCCGGATCGATTTTTTGAAGCTGAATACCGGACGCAGCTTTCAATTGCCGTTCGACGAGTTGCTGATTTTCTCGACCAATCTCGACCCGGCCGATCTGATGGACCCGGCCTTCCTGCGGCGCATCCCCTACAAGATCAAACTCAATTCCCCCACGACAGCCGAATATCGCCAGATCTTCGACGGCGTGGCGGCCCATGCCGGCCTGGCGTTGAGCGATGCCATGTTCGATCTGATCCTCGATCGGCTGACCATGCAATATGGCTGCAAGCTGGCCTATTACCAGCCGGGCTTCATCTGCGACCAGATCGTGGCGAGTTGCAAATATGACGGAGTAACACCACATTTCACCGAAGCTGCGGTAATGTCGGCACTCTCGAATTTGTATGTGCATATTGCCGATCAGCAAGGAGCTGAGTAGCTTGTTCGGCGTTCATGAGCCGGTCAATCGAATCGTCGTCCCCCCTCGATTGCAGGAATGCCTTTGAACTGCGCTTTCTGTAAACGGTAGGCGAGCCGAGGCCGGGTGCCTTGTGAATGACCACCGGGCGGTGCTATTCCATCTCTTCGATTCCCGGCTGGTATTCAAATTTATCACCCGCCTCCTGCCCGGCAGAATAGGCCTCGCGCAAGACTCGCTTGCCCGTCTGACTACT
>JAXDMU010000228.1:0-8581 GCA_034665905.1 Aliidongia sp.
ACTATGCGAGACTGAATCCGACACCTAAACGCCGCGGCCGTCTCGGGTGGTCATATTCGTGGCGCGACGAAATCGCGAACGTTCAAACCAGCTTCGATCTTTCTCCCGTAGAAAACGCATTGCATGCTCGATTTTCCGTATCAGAAGGCAATCGACAGTACGCCAGTCTGTCCTATACCTGCGGCGAACCGGCGATCATTCCATTGCTCAAACACGATGCCGATCAAAGGCTCTCCTGCACGGAAAATTGGTGGCGCACCTGGTCCGCGCAAATCGTCTATGACGGTTCGTATCGCGCCGCCGTCGTCCGCAGCGCATTGACGCTCAAGCTGATGACCTTCTGTTTGTCGGGTGCTGTGATCGCGGCGCCAACGACATCGTTGCCGGAAACGATCGGCGGCGACCGCAACTGGGATTATCGATATTGCTGGCTACGTGATGCCGGATTGACGATGCAGGCCATGATCGGGATCGGCATTAAGGATGATGCCCACGCATTTCTCGACTGGCTGCTGCATGCCACGCGGCTGACCTGGCCCAAACTGCAGGTAATGTACGACGTCTACGGTCGCACCGATCTCGACGAATACGAGCTTCCGCATCTCGCCGGATATCACCAGTCACGGCCGGTTCGGATCGGGAACGGTGCCAGCACGCAGCAACAACTTGACATCTACGGCGAAGTCATTCTCGCCGCCGACACGTTCGCGACCGCTAGCGGTAAAATTGACGCCACCGGTGCGCGCATGCTTGCCGGCCTCGGCCGGGTAATCTGTGAGACCTGGCGAGAACCAGACAGCGGCATTTGGGAGGTACGAGGCCCGCGCCGACAATTCACCTTTTCAAAGGTGATGTGCTGGGCAGCGCTTGATCGACTGATTGATCTTCACAAGCGCGGCATCGTTCCCCTGGGGGACGCGTTAGAAACTTATGAAGAAGTGCGGGCCGAGATTTCCGAAATTGTCGAGACACGAGGGTTCAATACGGCTTTGGGCGCCTATACCGGAGAACTCGACGGCGATCGGGTTGATGCCGCTATACTGCTGATGCCCTGTGTTGGATACAAGAAGGCAAGTGACGATCGCATGAGATCGACCTATTCCCTGATCTGCGATCGATTGGAGCACAGCGGCCTGCTTCAGCGCTACGAACACGATACGGATGACCTACGCGGGCGTGAGGGAGCGTTCGGAATTTGCAGCTTCTGGGCGATTGAACAGTTGGCCCTGCGCGGCGACTATTTCGAAGCTAAAAAGCAGTTCGATAATCTACTTTCGTTCGGCAACGACGTTGGCCTTTTCGCAGAAGAGATAGATTCCCGATCGGGAGAGGCGCTTGGAAATTTCCCGCAAGCCTTCACTCATGTGGGACTGATTAATGCTGCGATCGCAATTGAGAAGGCACGCAACCGAGTAGACCACGGAGCACGCCCGAGATGACAATTTTTATGATGCAATCTCTGGTATTGTGGGGTCTGGTTGCGACCGTCGCCATGACGACGATCTTACAAGCTAGCCAAGGACTTGGGTTGTCCCGGATGAGCCTGTCGTTCTTGCTGGGCTCGGCATTTAGTACAAATCGCAGCACCGCGACGGTGCTGGGCTTTGTTCTCTACGTCGTCGGTGGATGGGTGTTTGCGTATCTATACGTTTTGTTTTTTTCGAGCATCGGAATTTACACTTGGTGGATGGGCGTCATCGTCGGTGTGCTTCACGGGGCATTTCTCCTCGTCTGTGCTATTCCGCTGCTGCCATATATTCACCCACGCATGGCGTCGGAGCATCACGGCGTCACGCTGCGTCGCCAACTCGAGCCGCCAGGGTTTTTGGCGATGAATTACGGCTATCAAACACCGTTTACGACGCTGCTCGCTCAGGCGGTTTATGGCGGCGTCCTGGGCGCCTGCGTGCAGGTTCACCATGCCATGTCCAGCTAACGCCTCGGACCGACCTCCTGAATTATTTCGCAACAACCTTGTACGCCGTGCCGATAATGATATCGCCATCGCGTGGCTTGTAGGCATCCCAGTGGCCGCTCTCGGAATGGTAGTCACGTACAATGGGCGCGCGGGCATGGGCCCCGTCGCTTGATATAAAATAGATCAAGAAGTCGATGACTCCAGCTCCAGCAGACCGGAAAATAAGGTCACTTAAAATATAACACTCTTATCCCGAAGAAGCATCGCCGCAGCCCCGAATGCGCCGCATAGTGCGAGGGCAAGATGGAGTGACGGCGATGGCGGCCACGACCGAGCGGAACAACGATGCCCACCGGATCGTCATTGTCGGCGGCGGTGCTGGCGGTCTCGAACTCGCCACCCGCCTGGGCGATCGGCTTGGACGACGCGGGCTGGCGATCGTAACGCTGATCGAGCAGCGACAGACCCATCTGTGGAAGCCGCTGTTGCACGAAATCGCCGCAGGCAGCATGGATACCGGTCATCATGAGCTGAGCTATCTGGCTCAGGCGCACTGGCATCATTTCCGCTATCGCATGGGCCGGATGATCGGTCTCGACCGCGCTCGGCGCGAGATCATTGTTGGCACCGTCACCGACGAGGACGGCAATGAGATCACCGCCCAGCAACGCGTGGGATACGACACGCTGGTGCTGGCGGTGGGCAGCAGGACCAATGATTTCGGCACGCCCGGCGTCGCCGAATTCGCCTTCAGCCTCGATACCCCCGATCAGGCCCAGCATTTTCACCGGCGCTTGATCAACGCCATGATCCGGGCCCATGCCGGCGACGCCGCGCTACGCGCCGAGCAGCTCCAGGTCGCAATCATCGGAGCGGGCGCCACCGGTGTCGAGCTTGCCGCTCAACTGCACAACACCACGCGCCAGCTAGTCGCGTTCGGGCTCGATCGCATCGATCCGGAGCGGGACATCGCATTGCATCTGATCGAAGCGGCCGATCGCATTTTGCCCGCCCTGCCCGAGCGATTGTCGCGCGCGACGCACCAATTGCTGGAGAATCTCCACGTCAATGTCCATACCGGCGCCAAAGTGGCGGCGGTTCGGCCGGATGGCGTGTCGCTGGCCGATGGAAGGACGATTCCGGCCGAACTCGTCGTCTGGGCGGCCGGGGTCAAGGCGCCGGAATTCCTACACCGCCTCGACGGGCTCGACAGCAATCGCATCGATCAGTTGCTGGTGCGACCGACCCTGCAAGCCACGCTGGACGACGATATCTTCGCACTGGGCGATTGCGCTTCGTGTCCGTGGCTCGGCACCGACAAGACCGTGCCGCCGCGCGCGCAGGCGGCCCATCAGCAGGCTTCGCATCTTTACCGGCAAATCCGCCGGCGGCTCGCAGACCGCCCGATCGAGCCATTCCATTATCATGATTTCGGCTCGCTGGTGTCGCTCGGCGCCTACAGCACGATCGGCAATCTGATGGGCGGACTGGTCGGCGGCAACCTGTTCATAGAGGGCTACTTCGCCCGATTCATGTATCTCTCGCTCTACAAGCTGCATGAGCTGGCGCTGCACGGCCCGACCAAAGTAATGCTCGACACGCTGGTGCGCCTGATCACGAGGCGAACCGAACCGGTGGTCAAGCTGCATTGAGCAAAGCGCCGGCGTGACCGCCCCGCCGTCAACAGTTTTGGTTGTGTAAGCCGACATCATCTACTACCATCAAAGGCGCATGCGAGGCGGACCGGGTCGCGTTCCCACGGCCTTGTAGGGCGATACAGATAAAAATCCACGCAGGGAGAATAGCCGATGAAGCCGGACCAAAGAGGCGAAGGCAGCAGGGGACGCAATTCCCGTTCCCGCCGTGCCGGCCTGGGAATTCTCGTTACCGCCCTGGTGGCGATGGCCGTGCCGTTCGCAGGTGCCACCGCGGGCGAGCCGACTGTCGTCACCACGACCGGCACTTTTACCGCTGTCCCTTCGCCGAGCGAAGCTGGCGTCAATGTGTTTTTCGGCATTCGCTATGCCGCACCGCCGGAGGGATCGTTGCGCTGGGCACCGCCGGAGGCTCCGGTGGCACCCGCGGGTACCGTCGTCGCCTCGACGCCTGGAAACGCCTGTCCCCAGCCGGGCAATACCGCACCGCTGGCGCAATCCGAGGATTGCCTGTTTCTCAATGTCTATGTCCCGGCCCATCCGCATGCAGATCTGCCGGTCTTCTATTGGATCCATGGTGGGGCGTTGGTCACCGGGACGGGTGCGCAATATGATCCGTCGGTCATGGTCGCGCGCAGCGACATCATCGTCGTCACGATCAATTATCGCCTGGGGGCGCTCGGCTGGCTGGCCGAACCGGGCCTGCTCGCCAATACCGCGAGCAGCTTTCAAAATATCGGCGATGCTGGCAATTACGGCCTGATGGACCAGCAATTCGGCATGCAATGGGTCCAGTCCAACATCAAGTCCTTTGGCGGTGATCCGACGCAGGTGACGATCGGCGGTGAGTCGGCCGGGGGGCTCAGCGTCTCGGGCCATCTCGCCTCGACCACGACCGCACCGGGCCTCTTCCGTGGGGCAATCATCGAGAGCGGCGGGTACATGCTGCATGACGTGCCGTCGCAGCAAAGTTACGCGGCGGTGTTCGGTCCCGGTTTCGATGCGGTGCTGGGCTGCGTCCAGCCGGCGGATGCCGCGTGCTTGCGCGGGCAGCCGGCGGCAAAAATCGTGACGGCCCAAGGCCGAGCGTTCGGTGCGAACGGCATTTCGCCCAATTTCGGAACGCGCATCCTGCCGCTTGGCTTGCATGCCGCCTTCTCGACCGGAAATATCATTCGGGTTCCGGTACTTCAGGGATCGAATGCCAATGAAGGCCGGCTGTTCGAGCCGGGCGAAATTCCGTTTTCCGCCAGCCTTGCCGCGGTGGCCGCGGCGGGCGGTCCGGCGAATTTCGATCTGGCCAATCCCAACACATTCTGCGCCGCGCCGGGCGGCACACCGCAGACCTGCACCTATCCGCAGGAAATCAATCTCTACCTTGCCGGTCTTGGCCTGCCGGCTGTCTTCAACACCCCGGCCTTCGACGCCTCTTTTGCCGCCGAATACCCACTCGCCAATTTCCCGGATCCATTTCTGGCCAACAATGCCCCCAGTGCCGACGAAGCGCTGTCGCAGATCTTCACCGACGTCGTCTTCGCGTGCAATGTCCTGGACTCGAATATCGACTTGGCGCGCTGGGTTCCGGTTTACGCCTATGAGTTCAACGATCCGTTGGCGCCGCCTTTGAGCAGTGTCATCAAGACACCCAATGACGAGTTCGGTTTTCCGACCGCCTCGGAACATGCCGCCGAGCTGCAATTCCTGTTCAATTTCGGCACCCCGCTGAGCGCCGTCGAACAACGTCTCGGTATCGAAATGAAGACCTATTGGGCAAATTTCATCGTCAGCGGCAGCCCGAATATCGGCACCCCTCGCCGCTTCTTTGCACCCTGGCCGCAATTCAGCCTTCAGAACGCAGTCCAAAATCTGGTGCCGGGTCCGACCGTGCCGCGGCCGTTCTTCAATTTCCCGATCAATCATTTCTGTAGCACCTGGGAGCCGATCATCGCGGCAGAGTAAGCCCATCCCATCGTCGGGCGCCAACGCGCTCGATGATGGGCCGTGATTTACGAACGATGGAGAATGCCGGAACGGCAGGCTATCCTGAAGCCTCTCGTCCGCCCGGATTTTCCGCATGAATGTCACCGGCCCTACCCTACCGCAGCCGCTCCGGCACAAGGCCGGACTGAGCCTACCGGCTGACCGGCGATGACGGATTGCGATGCCGCGACCTGGCTATGCCGCGATTGCGGCCGGATGGACGACGCGGGTGGCAGAGAAATCTGCGGGGCCTGCGGCTCCCGACGCGTGCTCGCGCATCCGGAATTGGGCATGCTCGCCATCGCCCATGTCGATTGCGACGCCTTTTATGCCAGCGTGGAGAAGCGCGACCGGCCGGAACTGGCGGAACAGCCGGTATTGATCGGCGGCCGGCAGCGCGGTGTCGTGGCGACCTGCTGCTATGTCGCCCGGCGCTATGGCGTGCGCTCGGCCATGCCGATGGGCCGCGCCCTGGCGCTCTGCCCGGACGCCGTGGTGATCCGTCCGGACATGGAAAAATACAAACAGGTTTCCCAGCAGATCCGCCTATTGATGCAGGCGGCGGCACGGCTGGTCGAACCGGTTTCGATCGACGAAGCCTATCTGGACTTTTCCGCCATGGATCGGGCGGAACCGCCGGCACGTGGGCTGGCGCGGCTCGCCTTGCAGGTCGAGCGCAAACTCGGGGTCACGGTGTCGATCGGCCTTGGTCCCAACAAGATGCTGGCCAAGGTGGCGAGCGAGTTGGACAAGCCGCGCGGCTTCCGCATCATCGGCGCGACCGACGCCATGGCCGTGCTGGGGCCGATGCCGATCCGCACGCTGCCCGGCGTCGGCCCGGTGATGGCGCGCCGGCTGGAAGAGCTGGGGCTGCATAAAATCGCCGATCTCTGGGCGGTCAACGATGACGATCTGGTTCATCGCTTCGGCGTCTGGGCGCGGCGCCTGCTGCGTTTTGCCCATGGCGAGGATTTGCGCAAAATCGGCGGGGGCAGCCACAAATCGGTGACGATCGGGGCCGAGACCACCTTCAATCACGATCTCGCCAGCCTGGACGAAATCGGCAACGAGTTGCGGCAGCTTTGCGACCTGGTCGCGCGCCGGCTGGTCAAGGCCGATCGCGCGGCGTCGAACCTGACCTTGAAACTCCGGCGATCCGATTGGTTGACCATCACCCGCGCCGCCCGGCTGCATGACCCGACCCAGCGGGCGGAAACGATTTGGCAAGCGGTACTGCCGGTGCTGGCCGGCGAACTTGACGGTTCGCGGTTCCGGCTGGTCGGGGTGACGGCGACGCAGTTGGTCGCAGGGCGCCGTGCCGATCCACCGGACCTGTTTCGGCATGAACCGGCCGTTGGTATGTGATTTCCGAGGAATCCTGCAATCCGACGGCCGAATCGACCGGCACCTTACCGATATCGGGCCGCTGTCAGCGTGGCCAAAAGTGCCGCAACGGGGCGATTCGGTCCCGTCCGACAGTGTTTCGATCGGCATGCTGTCGAAAAAACGAAATTTGCAGTAGTCACTCCGCCCCATTCTTTACACAAATTACACGACCCTCGGGGGAATTATAGTATACGTCTTCCATTTTCGAACTCGAATCGGGGATGGAAGTGCTATACTCCTCGTTCGCTTGGCGCACCAACGCGCCGGGTGGCGAGAAACGGTTCTGAATGGTAAGAATTTTTGGCGCAGGCCAGTAGCAGGAGTTAAAGAGATGATAGGGAAGCCCCAAGTGTCCGAACAAATCGATGATATCGCGCGCGCCGTGAATGAGAGCGTCGGCCGGCGAATCAAGATGATTCGGGTCACCAACGGCCATAGTCAAGAAACGCTCGGTCGAGTTCTTGGATTGACGTTTCAGCAAGTTCAGAAATACGAGCGCGGCTCGAACAAAATTTCAGCGGACAAGCTGTATCGTGTTGCACAGCACTATCACGTCGAGCTTGAATATTTCTTTCAAGACCTCGAGCCGGGTGCCGTTCAAACCGCCGAACAGGCCGAAACCGGCAAGCAGGGGCGCGCCCCGCATGAGCGGCTTCGGTTGGAAATCGGTCGCGAAGCCCGCCGTTTATCCCCGCGGGTTCTGCGTGCGGTGCTGAACGTTATGCGCGCCGCTTCGGGTGCCCCGGCCGACGCCGCATCCGAGACGGATTAACGTTTCGGCAAGGGATGGTCCCAGCCGTGCCCGATCCGCTCGGGCACGGCTTTCGGGTCGCATCGGTAGATTCACCGCGAAGGCGTCGTCGATGCCAAATCGAGCGGCACTTCGCGGCGATTTCGAGATGCGGGACTGGTTATGTTGCTTGTTTCGTCCGGGCTGGGCGCAGTTCGGCCAGCCACCAATGCCCGCAACGTCGCGACCAGATGATGGCCACGCGGCGTCAGACTGACGATCTTGCGACGGCGTTCACGCGGATCCTCGCGCGCTTCGACCAGATTATGCCCGTCCTTGCCGAAGGAATGCCACCGCGACAGGGCGGCAATATTGCGCGAGGCGGACGACTGGGCGATCGCTAGACGCTGCGCCAGATCGCCCATCGACAAACCTTCATTCTGCGCGATTGTCAGAAACGACAGCGCATATTGAATCGGCAAATCCGGGTCGAAGCGACGAAACTCCTCCAGGACCCCGACCACCGTGGCAATCTCATCCTCGCGACGCGGCTCCGTCATCAAACAATCGCCCCGAGACCGACCAACCGGCCGGCGTATAAATAAAGTGCCATCGACCGATCCATATCAGGATCTCCCGTTCGCGACGCCAAAAGCGCAACGGGATCTATCGCAGCGGAGCCATTCAACAAACGCGTCGAACGGGCGATAATCGGGTAACATGCCATCGGGCAACGGCGGTGGAGGCCGCTCAGATGGGCGAGCTGATCGAGTTCAAAAAAGGCCCCGGCAATGTCTGGGACGATGCCGGCGAGGCATTTCCCGACGAGGGTGCAGAGGACAGCCCGCGGCCGGCGCTGCTCCTGTTGCCGATCCTGATGTTCCTGGATGGGTTCTCGCTGATCGTGGCACT
>JAXDMU010000229.1:0-2835 GCA_034665905.1 Aliidongia sp.
TCCCAGAGCGTCGGCTGCATCTGGCGGTAAAGCTGGCCCTTTTCGAACAGATCGAGCACTGAATGCTGCGAAATCCGGCGCGAGCGCGGGCTGATCGTCTGATATTCCAGCGCCCAATCGATGCTGAGCCCGATGGCGCGGAACAGATCGCGGAAATCCTGCTCGGCTTCCTGGACCTCGTCATGGCAGATTTGGATGAATTCCTCGCGCGAAAGATCGCCGGCCCGGATCTTGCGCCGCTTCTCGACCAGCCGCTCGGTCGGAAGGCCGTTATCGTCGAAGCCCATCGGGTAGAACACGTTCTTGCCGCTCATCCGCTCGAAGCGGGCGATCACGTCGGTCTGGGTATAGGAATAGACATGACCCAGATGCAGCGTGCCCGACACGGTGGGCGGCGGCGTATCGATGACATAGGACTCAGCCCGCGGCACCGTGGCATCCCAGGTGTAGACATCCGAGGCCAGCCAGGCATCGCGCCATTTCTTCTCGGTCGCGGCGGCGTCATATTGCTGCTTCGGCGGGGCGTCGGTCATCGGGTTCCTCGAAGGGCGGGCGCGAAAGATCATCGGGCGAGGGCGGCTGCCCACAGGCGCTAAGTTAGCGCGTACCCTACCCGTCATGCCCGGGCTTGTCCCGGGTACCCACGTCGGGCCACGGCACATTTTGCTTCAGGCAAAGGCGGCGGCGGATCGACGTGGGTGGCCGGAACAAGTCCGGCCATGACGACAAAGGAACATAACTTAGCGCCTAGGGGGCTGCTACCCCTGCCGGGGCCGCGCATATTGGCGCGAAGTGCCGGGCTTGCCTAGCTTGGCGAGGCTGCGATGGGCGCGCTACTGATCTGCCGGGGTGAAGCGGATAGTTTGCAGGGTCGTTTTGAACCGGTGCAGGTCTTCGCTCAGATGGACGCGATCGGTGTGCAAAGCGAACTCGTGATTCACGGTGGGCGTTGGATCGTTCGGGGTCTTGCCTGGACTGCGGCCGGATTGCGCCATTACGATGATATCCAGCCAGCCGCCCCGGGGAACATAATAGCAACATTTGTGAGCCATGTCAACCCTGTGGTCGCCGCTTTGTCAGAATGGCATGACGACGCGGCAGGTCGTGACCGTGGCTTTCCCATATAGGTGTTAACCCCGATTGGGATCGGTACGCCGTTCGACCCAAGAGCCGGCAAATTGACATGAAAACCAAGCAAAGCGCTTTGCGCTTTGCCGCCGCCTCGTGTAGCACCGTCGCTTAACCGACCCGAGGCTCCCGTGCACGCACCTGTTTCCCTGCCGTCGAGTGATATCGAGATCGCCCGCGCCGCCCGTCTCGACCCGATCGAAACCGTCGCCGCCAAGCTCGGCATTCCGGCCGAGGCGGTTTATCGCTATGGCCCGTACAAGGCCAAGCTGTCGGCCGATTTCACGCAAGCCGCCCGCGCGCGGCCGCGCGGCAAGCTGATCCTGGTCAGTGCGATCAGCCCGACGCCGGCCGGCGAGGGCAAGACCACGACGACGATCGGGCTGGGCGATGCGCTGGCCTCGCTCGGCCACAAGACGGCGATCTGCCTGCGCGAGCCGAGTCTCGGCCCGTGCTTCGGCAGCAAGGGCGGGGCGACCGGCGGCGGGCGGTCGCAGATCGTGCCGATGGACGAGATCAATCTGCATTTCACCGGCGATTTCCACGCGATCGGTGCCGCGGCCAATCTGCTGGCCGCACTGATCGACAATCACATCTATTGGGGCAATCCGCTCGATCTCGATGCGCGCCGGATCACCTGGCGCCGCGCGATCGATCTCAATGACCGCGCGTTGCGCCATGTCGTGGTCGGATTGGGCAATGGCGCGGTGCGCGAGGACGGCTTCGACATCACGGTGGCGAGCGAGATCATGGCGATCTTCTGCCTCGCCAACTCGCTCGACGATCTGAAGGCGCGGCTCGACCGGATCGTGATCGGCGAGACACGCGGGCGCCGCACCGTGACGGCGGGCGAACTGGGCGCCACCGGGTCACTCGTGGCCTTGCTGAAAGACGCCTTGCAGCCCAATCTGGTGCAGTCGATCGCGAACACGCCGGCCTTCGTCCATGGCGGCCCGTTCGCCAATATCGCCCATGGCTGCAACAGCGTGCTGGCGACCGAGGCGGCGCTCGGCCTCGCCGATTTCGTCGTGACCGAAGCGGGCTTCGGCGCCGATCTCGGGGCCGAGAAATTTCTCGACATAAAATGCCGCGCGACCGGGCTGGCGCCGGCCGCTGCTGTCATCGTGGCGACGATCCGCGCGCTCAAGATGCATGGCGGCGTCGCGCGCGCCGATCTGGGGACGGAGAATGTGGCGGCGGTGCGCCGGGGCGCGGTCAATCTCGAACGCCATATCGGCAATCTGCGGAAATTCGGCCTGCCGGTCGCCGTTGCCCTCAACGCCTTTACCGCCGACACGGCGGATGAGGTGGCCGCGGTGCGCGAGATCGGGGCGGCGCTCGGCATCGAAACCCATCTCTCGACCCATTGGGCCGATGGCGGGGCCGGAGCACTCGATCTGGCGCGCCATGTCGTGGCGCTGGCCGGTTTGGACACCACCCGGTTCCGGCTGCTCTATCCCGACGAGATGCCGCTGATCGACAAGATCCGCACTGTGTGCCGCGAGATCTATGGCGCGGCCGATATCGCGCCAACCCCTGCGGCGGTGAAGCAACTTGCCGCACTCGAAGCGGCCGGCCACGGCAATTTGCCGGTCTGCATGGCGAAGACCCAATACAGCTTTTCGACCGATCCCGATCTGCGCGGTGCGCCGGGCGGCCATATCGTGCCGGTGCGCGAGATCCGGCTGGCGGCCGGGGCCGGCTTCG
>JAXDMU010000230.1:0-8794 GCA_034665905.1 Aliidongia sp.
TGCACCTGCGGGGCGACCTGATGGATGAGCGCCGCAAGCTGCGCGATCGCCGCCGGATGCAGCCCCAGTTCCGGTTCGTCGAGCACGATGGTCGAGGGCGGGTCTGGTTGCAATAACACTGCCGTAAGAGCGATGAAGCGCAGGGTTCCGTCCGACAGATCGCTGACATCGAACAACTCCTCACGTCCGACATGACGCCAGCGCAGGCGGATCAAATTGGGATTGAGCGCTTCCGGCCGCAGGACAAGCGTGCCGAGGAATGGCGCGATCTGGCGGACGGTGTCGAGCACCGTGGTGAGGTTATCGGGATGTCGTTCCTGCAAGAAATACAGGAAGGCGGCGAGATTCCCCCCATCGGCGGCCAATCGCTCTGGCTCGACCAGAGACGCACTGTTGCGGAGAGGTGCATTTTTGGACGTGTCATGGAAATGGTAAACTCGCCAGTGCTCTATGGCCCTAATCACATATGGCAAGACATGTTGGCCGTGGGATTTCCGGCGCAATTGAGATTCGGTTTGATCCGGTTTGAAGGTAAATATGTCGTTCTGATTATAACCAAACGCCTCCCTCTCGAAACCTAACTCACCATCGATGGTCGGCTTTAACACGGCCTCGTATTCCACGTCGCCCGCACGGAAATAAATTTCTAGACGATTTGTTATTTTTGGCCCAAAATACAATAATTTATTTAAACCACCTTGTTGAATGATATAATCTTGTAATTCTTCTCGTGCAATTTTAGCCAAAAATCGGAATAAACTGACAAAATTGCTTTTCCCAGCACCATTCTGGCCAACAACGATATTGATGTCAGTTAGATCAAGCCTGTCCATCGAACGGATTGATTTGAATCCCTCAACTGTTAATCGCTGGAGCTTGCCGAACGTCTGCTGCATGGGTGACCTCGATAATGGCGAAGGAGCCACATTACTAAGTGGATGCGTTACCCACTTTCCACAATGTACTTCCTCTATAATCTTTCCCTGTCAGATCAGATCCATACAGCAAAACCCGTCATGACCGGGCTTGTCCCGGTCACCCACGTCGGGCCGCCGTACATTTTGCTTCAGGCAAACGCGGCAGCGGATCGACGTGGGTGGCCGGAACAGGTCCGGCCATGACGATTTGCGGCACCATCTGCGCCTGATGCTGCATCACATCATTGCCCAGTACCACACCCATCATCGCCGTTCACCGCCCCGGCGTCGAGAAGGCGGCCGGGCTTTTGTGGCCCTCGGCGTCGATGGCGCGGATGCCGAACAGGTAATTGTCCTTGGACAGGGGAATATGCGCGGTGAGGCCGGTGCCGCCATCCTGGACGCCGCTCCAAAACGGCTCGTAGGTCAGGCGCGTGACGATCTCGTAGCGGGCGGCACCCGGCACGGCTGACCAGGTCAGGTCGGTCTCGTTGGTCAGTTCCTTGGTCACGGTGACCGCGTCGCGCGGGGTGGCCGGGGCCAGCGCCAGTGCGCCGATCGCGGCGATGTTGTAGCGGGCGACGCGCGCCAGATAGTCGAAATCGACGAACTGCACCAGATCGCCAAATTGCACGCCGCCTTCGACCCGGACATCCTGATGCTGGTGATTGAAATTCTCGACCGTCTCGGTCAAGCGCAGTGCGGGGAATCCGACCTTCAGAAACGACATATGGTCGCTGCCGCGCAGATAGCGGTCATAGCGATAGACCAGATCGCCCTTCATCGGCGCGTCCGCCTGATCGCCGATCTCCTTGACGAAGCGGGCCAGCTCGCGGCTGTCGCTGTCGTTTTCGCCACCCGACTGGTTGATTTTCGCCAGCGTGCCGGTGCCCGGCAGCGCTTCGGAAAAAATTCGGATGGAATAGGGGTTTTTCTCGCCGTTCGGCCCGACCGAGGCGCCGACGATATCATTGTTGAGATCGCCTTCGACATCGACCCCGGCATCCTTCAAGGCCTGGGCGTGATGTTGCGACCCGAGCAGGCCCTGCTCCTCCCCGGTATAAACCGCAAAAATGATCGTGGCTTTGGTCGGCAGCTTGACCAGCGCACGGGCCGCCGCCAGCACGACGACCACGCCGGACGCATTGTCGTCCGCCCCGGGCGCGTCGTGGACGCCATCGGTCACATCGGTGATGCGGCTGTCATAATGGCAGGAAATCACGTAAGTCCGGGTCGAATCCTCGCTGCCCTTGAGCACGGCCAGGACGTTGGACAGGTTGACGTCACGCACGACCCGCTTGCCCTCGGCTTTTTGCAGGAAGGTATCGACGCTCACACTCATCCGCCCGCCCGATGTGTCGGCGATCGCGCGGAACTGCGCTTCGATCCAGTCGCGGGCCGCGGTAATGCCGCGCTTTGGCCCCTGATCCTCGGAAAAGATATTGCGCGTTCCGAACGCGACCAAGGTTTCGTCGTCGGATCGAAGCTGCGGCACCGTGACACTCTTGCCGGCGTCGATCAGGCGGGGGTCGATGCCGTCGCTCTTCGCTTGCCCGAACGACGGAACCGCAATCAGGCCGGAAGCGGCCAACAGCACGGCTAAAACGCGTTTCTTCATTTGCCGACCCTTTTATTCATTTTATGAACCGTCTTTCGACAGGACGCCGAGCGATGTGCCCTATCCCCCAACCTGTGCGCGATGCTGCATCACATGATCGGCCAGCACCACCGCCATCATCGCCTCGCCGACCGGCACGGCGCGAATGCCGACGCACGGATCGTGCCGGCCCTTGGTCTGGATCGTGGTGTCCTGGCCGCCGGTCGTCACCGTGCGCCGCTCGGTCAGGATCGAACTGGTCGGCTTGACCGCAAAGCGCAGCACGATGTCCTGGCCGGTCGAGATGCCGCCCAGGATACCGCCGGCCTGGTTCGACAGGAACTGCACGCCCGCATTGCCCATGCGCATCTCGTCGGCATTCTCCTCGCCGGTCAGCAGCGCCGCGGCGAAGCCGGCGCCGATCTCGACGCCCTTGACCGCATTGATCGACATCATGGCCGAGGCGAGATCGGCATCGAGCTTGCTGTAGATCGGGTTGCCGAGCCCGGCCGGCACACCCGAGGCGACAATCTCGATGATAGCGCCGATTGACGAGCCGGATTTGCGGATGCCATCAAGATACTCGACCCAGCGCGCCGCCGCCGCGGCATCGGGGCACCAGAACGGATTGCGCTCGGTCTCGGCCCAATCCCACGCGCCGCGATCGACGCCAAGCGGGCCGACCTGCACCAGAGCCCCCCGGATGACGACCGACGGCCCGAGGATCGCGCGGGCCACCGCACCGGCGGCGACCCGACACGCCGTCTCGCGCGCCGAGGAACGACCGCCGCCGCGATAATCCCGGATGCCGTATTTGACCCAATAGGTGTAATCGGCATGGCCCGGCCGGAACCCGTCCTTGATCTCGCCATAATCCTTCGAGCGCTGATCGGTGTTTTCGATTTCCAGCGCGATCGGCGTGCCGGTGGTCTGGCCCTCGAACACGCCGCTCAGGATCTTGACCGCATCGGCCTCGCGCCGCTGGGTGGTGAAGCGCGACTGGCCGGGCTTGCGCCGGTCGAGCCAATGCTGAATATCGGCTTCCGCCAGCGCCAGACGCGGCGGCACGCCATCGACGACGCAGCCGATCGCCGGCCCATGGCTTTCGCCCCAACTGGTGAAGCGAAAGATCGTCCCGAAGCTGTTGCCGGCCATCACACGACACTGATGTCCGGCGCATCGACCACCTTCATGCCGACGACATGATAGCCGCAATCGACATGATGGATCTCGCCGGTGACGCCGGAACTGAGGCCGCTCAGCATATAGAGCCCGGCGCCCGCGACATCGTCTTGCGTGATGTTGCGCCGCAGCGGCGAATTGTACTGGTTCCATTTCAGAATATAGCGGAAATCGCTGATCCCGTTGGCCGCCAGCGTCTTGACCGGGCCATAGGAGATGCCGTTCACGCGAATATTGTCACGGCCCAGATCCATCGCGAGATATTGCACGCTGGTCTCCAGCGCCGCCTTGGCGACACCCATGACGTTGTAGTTCGGCATGACCTTTTCGGCACCGTAATAGCTGAGCGTCAACAGGCTGCCGCCGTTGGGCATCAGCTTCGCGGCGCGCCGGGCGATATCGGTGAAGGAAAAGCACGAGACATCGAGCGTGCGCAGGAAATTCGCCCGCGTGGTATCGGCGTAGCGACCCTTCAACTCGTCCTTGTCGGAAAAGCCGATGGCATGCAGCACGAAATCGATCGTGCCCCAGCGCTCTTCGAGCGCCGCGAACACGGCATCGACCGAGGCATCGTTGGTCACGTCGCATTCCAACAGGAAATCCGAGCCGACACTTTCGGCCAGCGGCTTCACCCGCTTGGCCAGCGCTTCGCCCTGATAGGTAAACGCCAGTTCGCCGCCTTGGGCATGCACCGCCTGGGAAATCGCCCAGGCGAGCGACATATGATTGGCCACACCCATAACCAGGCCACGCTTGCCCGCCATCAGGGTTCCGTTCTGCACCATGAGAAATCCGCTCCTAGACCCGCCGGTAAATCAATGTCGGCGGACGATACACGAAACCGGGCCGGTGCGGGAAGGTTGGCAGTTGGGTGCAGACGGTGACGTTTCCGCTCAGCCGGTTGATCGACAGCTTCCGGTGGGGCGTTTTCGGTGAATTCAGGAATCGGGCGCAGAATCGAGTGCGGCCCTAACTCTCGCGGCCAGATCCTGGTTGCGATAGGGTTTACGCAACAATGTGGCGGGATCGGTCGGCATACCGACGTTGCGCCGGTCGATGCCATACCCGGTCGTGAACAATATCTTGAGGGTCGGCAGGTACTGATATGCGCGTGCGGCCAATTCCATGCCGTTCATGCCCTGGGGCAGACCAATATCGGTAAAGAGCAGATCGAAGCACTCGCCGGCCTCGATGAGAGCGAGCGCCGTCGGCCCATCGGCTGCCTCGCTCACCCGATAACCAAGCTTGGCCAGGACACGAGACGCCACGCGCCGCAGTTCGCCATTGTCGTCGACGACGAGGATCGTCTCGCCGCCCTGGGGAATCGCCGCCACCGGTCCCGGTGCGTCGGCGGCAATTTCGACATCCGTTCCATCGTCCGGATACTTGGGCAGATAGAGACGAACCGTCGTGCCGACACCGACTTCGCTGTAGATACTGAGATGTCCGCCGGATTGCTTGGCGAACCCATAGATCATGCTGAGGCCCAGTCCCGTGCCCTGCCCCGGCTCCTTGGTCGTGAAGAACGGCTCGATCACATGTTCGATGATTTCAGGCGGCATGCCGATGCCGGTATCGGTTACCGAAAGGGTGACATAGTCGCCGGCCAGGATATCGGCCTGCAACGCCGCCTGCCGGTCGTCCAGGCGCAGGTTCGCGGTTTCGATCGACAGGGTGCCGCCGCTCGGCATGGCGTCGCGCGCATTGATGGCGAGATTGAGCAGCGCGTCCTCCAATTGCGACGAGTCGACGTGCGCCAGTCCCAGGTTCGAAGCAAATTTGCCGACGATCCGGATGTTTTCGCCAAGCGTCCGCTTGAGCATCGTGATCATGGCGGGCAGGCGTTCATTGAGATCGATGGTCTGCGCCATCAGCGGCTGCTGGCGTGCGAAGGCGAGCAGCCGCTTGGTCAGCTCGGCCCCCCGTAATGCACTGTTCAACGCGTCGTGCGCCAGTGCCGCGACACCGGGCTGATTCTTGACCAAGTCGAGCAGCAGATCGAGATTGCCGACCACCACGCCCAGCAGATTATTGAAATCATGCGCGATGCCTCCGGTTAGCTGGCCGATCGCCTCCATCTTTTGGGACTGGCGCAGCCGGTGCTCGATTGCGCGATGCTGGGTGCGGAACGCTGCCTCGCGCAGTTCGCGCGTGATCGCCGGCAGCAACCGCATGAACCGGCCCTTGGGGACAAAATCATGGGCGCCGGCCCGCATCGCATCGACCGCGGCCTCCTCACCGATGATCCCCGAGACGATGATGAAGGGCGTGTCCAGCGCCGCTTGCCGCACCAGATCGAGGGCCAGGAGACCACTAAATTGCGGCATCGAGAAATCGGAAATGATCAGATCCCACGGCCGTTGCGCCAACGCCGTGCGCATCGCATCGGCCGTGTCCACCCGCTCGTGGGTCACGTCGTAGCCGCCACGCCTCAGTTCGCGCAGCAGCAAGATGGCATCCGCCTCATTATCTTCGACGATCAGTACGCAGAGCGATTGAGGCATCATCACCTTCCCCGACCACCGGCCGGATTAGCGACCGCGAGCAGGATCGTTGTCTGGATCATCACGCTAACACTCCCACGCTGTCCGAAACACCGCCCTGGAGCGTAAAGAAAAATGTCGCCCCCTGGCCGACGACGCCATCGGCCCAGATCCGGCCGCCATGGCGGCGCACCACTCGCTGGACCGTCGCCAACCCGATCCCGGTTCCCTCGAATTCCTTGGCCGAATGCAGCCGTTGAAAGACGCCGAACAGCTTCGAGGCATAGGCCATGTCGAACCCGGCGCCATTGTCGCGCACGAAATAGACCCGATCGTCGGTGACCCCGACTTCGATGCGAGCCAAGGCGCATCGTCCGGTGAATTTCCAGGCATTGCCGAGCAGATTCTCGAACATGATGGTCAATAGCCGGTCATCACCATCGGTGATCAAGCCATCGGCCACCACCAGATCGACCGGATGGCCCGGATTCGTCTGCGCGAGCCGCGCGCCCACGGCCCGAGCGATCAGGCACAAATCCACGGACTCACGCCGAAACTCGATCCGCGTGACGCGCGACAGAGCCAGCAAATCGTCGATCAGCTGGGTCATATGCTGTGCCGCGTTGTGCATCAGACGCAGATACTTCCGGCCTTCGGCATCCAGCTTGGTCCCATAATCCTCCAGCAGCGCCTGACTGAATCCATCAACGCTGCGTAGCGGCGCACGCAAATCGTGGGCTACGGAATAGCTGAAGGATTCCAGCTCTTCATTCTTCCATTCGAGTTCCTGGACCAGGGCTTCCCGCGTTTGCGCCAGTTCCCGCGCCGCCCGCGCTTGGGCGGCTTCGAGTTCTGTGCGTCGCAGTTGCTCGCGCATCAGGCGATTTTCATCCTCGAACTGCCGGCGCCGGACCTGAGCCAGCACGCGCGCGCGCACCAGGTCGAAATCACTCGATTTGGTGACGTAATCATCGGCGCCGGCACCAAGCCCCTCGATCATCGCCGCGCTATCGTCGAGAGCCGTCAGCATGACGATGGGAATATCGCGAAGTCCGGGCACGCTCTTTATCCGCCGGCAGGTCTCCAGGCCGCCGATGCCGGGCATCATCAGATCGAGCAGCAAGCAATCTGCCGGCTGTACCGCGAGCAGATCCAGCGCCTCCTCGCCGGATCGGGCGAGCACCAGTTCGTAACCGTCCGCGCGCAACGCGCCGACGAGTGCCTGGAGATAGGTTTCGCTGTCATCGACCGCGAGGATCTTTTTCGGCCCCAGCAGGCTGGTGGGGGTCGGTCCCGCGACCTGCGTGCCGGCACTGCGCAGCATCGCGTTCAGGCGGGCCAGGATGACGATGACATCTTCGTCCTTGCGCACGAAGGCATCGGCACCGGCCTCAAGGGCTCGGACCTCCGCACCGCGATCCTCCGACGCGGTCAGCAACAAGCAAGGCAGGCGGCGTAGCGCCGTATCGAGCCGAAGGCGGCGGATCACCGTGGCTCCGTCGATGCCGGGCAGCACGCCATCGACGATCAGCGCGGTCGGCCGGTGATCGGCGGCCAGCCGCAACCCATCCTCGCCGGTACCCGCAACGAGCACCTGAAAGTCGGCCTTTTCCAATGCGGCCTTCAGCGCCTCACGGAAGGTAATGCTGTCGTCGATGAGCAGGATGGTTTGCAGGGCGGATGCCGCAATGCCGCCGGCCTTGCCAACCAGCTCACGCGCCCGCGCGACCAGATAGATCGGATCGTAAGGTTTGCCGACATACTCGTCCGCACCGGTCTTCAAGCCGCGGATGCGGTCGCGGATTTCTGCCTCCGTCGAAAGCAGCATGACGGCGGTACCGCCATCGAACCGGTGCGCACGAATCTCTTCCAACAGCTCAATGCCATCACCGTCGGGCAACAGGACGTCGAGAATGACAAGGGAAAATCGTTCTCGGGTAAGCGCATGCCTCGCTTCCGCCAGCGTGGCGCAAGCCTGGGCTTGGAAGCCGGCTTTGCCCAGGATTTCCAGAAGATCCATCCGGAGGGTGAGGCTGTCATCGACAACGAGAACTGCGCCAGTGATCATCATGCACCACGCCCGTCGGTTTGGAGCGAGATAAGCCGTGGGGCAATCTCATCAAGCCGCAGGATCTGGATCGCCGCACCGAGCAGCGCCGCCTCGCGCGGCATACCGTAGATGACCGAGGTCGCCTCGTCTTGCGCGATGGTCAGGGCGCCGGCCTCGCGCAACTTGAGCAAGCCCTCGGCGCCGTCGCGCCCCATTCCCGTCAGCAGGCATCCGATGGCCGAGGAACCGCATTGCCGGGCGATCGACTCGAACAGCACATCGACCGAAGGCCGGCACGAATGACGTTCGGCATCGACGGTCAGATGGAACCGGCCGTCGCGCACCGTCAGATGCCGGCCGGCCGGTGCCATGACGACGCGTCCGGCGGCCAACGAGACCGGATCACCCTCCCGGGCGCAGGCCACGGGTCTGCCGGTCTGCCCATCGAGCCAATCGGCGAAGGCGGTGCCGAACGGCTCGTTGATGTGCAGGACGAAGAGGATCGGCAGCCTGAAATCGGCCGGCAGGCCGCGCAGTATATCGAGGATTGCGCCCGGACCGCCGG
>JAXDMU010000231.1:0-12906 GCA_034665905.1 Aliidongia sp.
TGGCACGGGCAAGAATATAGGTCAGCGGTGCCGAGGCCGCCAAGAAGACGCCAAGTTGGGCTGCCGAGAAAAAAAAATCGCCGAGAAAGGCAGCGATCCATCGGAGTCGGGCGAAACGTCCGGCGCGCTGTCTTACTTGGTCCAGTGCTAAACCATAGACCAGAAAGAGTCCGGCGACTAAGAACGTATTCCTCATCGAGGCCCAATCGACTGAGATATTGGCGAGTGGCAATCCGATCAGATCGACAAGGACAAGGGTACCGACGACCAGCCACCACCCAGCCATGCCGGTCGGCAGGCTTCGGTGCGTCACGGCAATGGGGAGGGAGGCGTCGGTCATGCGACGGAAACTACATTATTATCTCTTAAAAGAACCTTCCGATCCGCCGATTCACGCCCTCGACGCTTCACGCAGCGCAGGCAGGTCGTCGAACCGACCTCCAGGGGCCGATCAGGCCGGACGGCAGCGTCCCACGGTTCGGCGGAAGTGGCAGAACCAGCACTCGTGCCGGGTTTTCGTTGGGCATGACGATGCCGTGACGGCTGGCCGGGTAGAAGCCGAAACGGCTGTAATAGGGTTCGTCACCGACCAGAACCGCCGAACGGTAGCCCAGCGTCGCAGCGCGATCGAGGCTGCGCCGGATCAGCATGGCGCCGAGGCCGGCATTGCGATGGCTCTCGGCTACCGCGATGGGCCCCAGCAGCAGCGACGGGCTGGTCTCGATGGCAATCGGCCAATAGCGAATCGTCGCCGCCAGCTCGCCCTCCGTCAAGGCGACCAGGCAAAGCGGCGTCAGTTTCTCGATGCCAACACGATAGGAGTAGGAAATTTTCTTCCGACGCTCGACCCCGAAGGCGGTGTCGAGCAGCATCTCGATGGCGTCGGCATGCTCAGGCCGCTCGGTGGTGATCTTGAACATCGGGCATTTTTTCCAAATAGAGGCGGAGAACAGATCGTCCGACTCCTTCGGGCGGGCCCGCTACCGGATCAGCGCCGGTAGCCCCTCGCCCCGAGGCGGTCGAACGGCGCCACAACGCACGAGGCGTGTGGCCGGCTGGTTCGTCGTCGGGTGGGAAGGGAGGGCATGAGCTTTGCGGCGTTGTTTCAGCTCGGCAACACATGCGGGAAGCCTTCGGTCATGTCAAGACAATGTGTTTGGGCGCGGTGCAGGGAACGATCGGCGTAAAAACCCGCCGCCGGCATACCGGGGTATCTTGACGATGCGGAAACGGAGGGGAGCCTTGCGGATTCCGAATTCCGCGCGTTGAAGTCTTGTGGCCTCGCCGGACTTCCGATGCTCCATCCGTGTGATACATCGCATGATAAAAAAATTTATCATGCATTTTCAATAAACCCACAGTTTTTCGGGCTCGGTCGCTCGCAAAGTCAACGTATAACAAATAAATGCGACTGCATTTCTTATATGCAGAAAACACATTTTGCAAATTTACCATAATGGGATGCAATCATAGATGCAGTACGTTAAAGGTTAATCGCGGGTTAACAGCGGCTTCGGCTCCCGGGATGTCCATGGAATTTCTGTTTCCAAGGGGTTTTAATTATGGCGTTCTCATCACAAATTCCGCTCGATCAGCTGGTAATAGATTGGATTCATGACGTAAAACCAAATGTTGCGACCGATGAAATTCGGACTTCTGATCTCATAGAATCAAGAACGCTCGACAGCATGCAGTTTTTGGATTTTGTATATTTCGTAAATGAGCTGTGTGAATCCGACGTCACGACAAAAATTACCGTCGATGACATGCGAACGTTGCCCCGCATCGTCGCTTTTGTCGAGTCCCAGCAACCGAGATGGCAGCAAGCATCGTAATTCCTGCCGGGCTAGGTTATTGCATGACGGAGTTTGCCATGGAATCGATGAAGATCAATTCGGATCGCCTTCAACGCCTTGTCACTCTGTCGAAGGAGCGTTCCTACAATCCGTATGAACGCTTCTCCTGGCCCGATGAAGTGCCGACGGATCGACTTTGGTGTGATGAAGATCTTTTAACAACCTATGGTACGGAACTTCACGATCGACTGTCGCCAGAACATAAGATCGCTCTCAGTAAATGGGAGGCTATAAATTTCTTCAGTCTTAATGTTCATGGAATTAAAACTGTTTTGGAATTTGTATCTCAAAGCATATATCAAACGAGATATTACGACATTTCGGAATATCTGCATATTTTTATCGCGGAAGAAAATGCCCATATGTGGTTTTTTGCAGATTTTTGTCGACGATATGCCGGAAAAATTTATTCGTCTCCAGCGTTGCCGGTTGGAGTGATTGAAAATAAAGTGGAACATGATCTATATATGTTTGCCAGTACGCTTATTTTTGAAGAATTTGTCGATTTTTATAACCATAAAGTCGGTAATAATGCAACCGTTCCAGAAATCGTCCGCGACATCAATTATCAACATCATCTCGACGAATCTCGGCATGTGTCATTCGGTCGAGAGGTGGTAAAAGAACTGTTCATGGAGATAATATCGATGGATGGCTCCGAAGCGACGCGCGAGCGCATAGGTATGACTGTGAAAGGGCTAATTCATTACTTCGTGAGCCTGATGTATAATCCGAATGTTTATGCCGATGCGCAGATCGTAGAAGCCAGCGGCTTTTCTTCGACGAGCGCGCTGCGCAACTGGCTGCGCAAACATGCCGATCGCAAGGAACGTCACGGCATTTGGTTTCGTCGCACTGCGGATTTTTTTCTGCGGGCCGGAATCATCGACGATACGTCGTTTGTGTCGCAGTAAGGCGGCGGCGATGGCTCGGATCAGTCGCGTCGGAACCGATGCGAAACAGGCATTTGCCGCGCTGACCGGCGTCTCGTTACCGCTGATGCAATCGGGCATGGGCGGCGTCGCTCAGGCCCGGCTGGCGGTGGCTGTGGCCGAGGCGGGCGGACTGGGCGTCATCGGGCTCTACCGACATACGCCTGAAGAGATTGAGAAAATTCTCTGCGAGGCGTCTGGACTGACCGATCGGCGCATCGGCGTAAATTTCGTGCCCTTCGTGCTTACGGATGAAGAACTCGCCGCACGGCTCGATATCGTTCTCCAAGATGCGCGCTCGCCGGTGATCACGTTTTTCGGCTTGCCGGCCGCCGGCATCTTGCGCCGCGCGGCAGCGCACAGTGTCTGCGGCGTCCAGGTGGGCAGTCTGGCGGATGCGGAAGATGCCTTTGCGGGTGGGGCCGATTTCGTGGTGCTGCAAAGCTCACGGGCCGGCGGTCATCACCTCGGCACCCTGGATCATGAAGCGCTGCTGGCGACGTTCGCAACCTCGGCGCTCGCCGGACGCGTGGTGCTTCTGTCGGGTGGCATCAGCACATCCAAGGACGTGGCCGAGGCAATCGCGGCCGGCTTTTCCGGTGTCCTGTGCGGCACGGTGTTCGCGACCGCCGCCGAATCCCATGCCCATCCAGACTACAAGAATATGATCGTGGCATCGCGGCCGGAAGACACCATCATCACCGACGCATTTTCGATCGGATGGCATACGCATCGCCATCGCGTCATCCGCAATCACAGTTGCGATCGGCAGGAACCGGCCGGGATCATCGGATCCGCGACATATTTCGGCAAAACACATCCAATCCTTCGCTACAGCGTCGCCGTGCCAACGGATGCGACCACGGGCGCTATCGCTGAAATGGCGCTTTATTGCGGAACGTCCTGCGCCGGTGTGTCGGCCATTGAGCCGGCACGAGACATCGTGCGTCGATTGGCCGACGGCTTGTAAGTCGATTTTTCACGCGGCAATGGGGGAGTTCAACCATGGATCTTGATCGCGGCTGGTATCAGGCCACACGCATGCTTGAGAGTGCCCTGAACAAGGCATTCGCTGTGGATGATCGGGCGATTCTGGAGTTCGACAGTGTGCTTAGCGTCGACGACATGAATGCGCTGGGTTACGCCCGGAATTTCCCCCATCTCACGTGCGTGATGTGTTCTTTGGTCGAGGAAAATCTACCTTCTTACTCAAAAGGGGAGACTCATCTCGTGCGCGGCGCGCAGGCGATGAACGCCGATTTCGCCCTCCTGCCTGCGACCTGTTACAAAATCTACCTCTCACTGCGCGGCCGGCATCTCGATCAAGAACAACTGATCGGTTGCATTGCCAAATGTTTCCGGCATGAGGATAAGCCGCTCGATTCCTATCGGTCGATCAATTTCACGATGAAGGAATTCGTGCATATCGGCACCGCCGAGAGCGCCCAGGCACATCTCGAACGGGGCGCGCGGCGCATCGACGGGATCGCACGTCACCTCGGGCTGGCGTATGAAGTCGACGCCGCCTCGGATCCGTTCTTCGATACGTCGAGTTCGGTTGCGGTGATGTCGCGGCTGATGCCGACCAAGCGAGAAATCCTGTTCGAGGGGCACGCGGTCAGTTCGCTGAATTACCACCGGAATTATTTCGGCGAAAAGTTCGACATCCGTCTGAATGACCAACCGGTACACACAAGCTGTGTCGCCTTCGGCATGGAACGCTGGGGCGCGATGTTGGCGCAGCGCTTCGGCACTGTGAACGCCGCGGCCGATGCGCTGGAAACACTGGGTCTCGGCCTTCAGGAAAACGGGGGGGCGGTTTAAGTGACCTTGCCCCTGGCGGTTGCATCGGACGACACGATATCGGGCCGAACCGAAGCGTGGCTTGCTCCCGGAACGGGGGCGGCGCGGCTCTTTGTCGTGGGTGAGCGCGACACGGCGATGTCGATGGGGGGCGACTTGCCGGTGCTCGCCACGCCGGTCCTTATCGGATGGGTTGAACTTGTCGCCTCCGACCTGATTCGCGAGCGATCGTCGGGACAGCGCGGTTCCGTCGGCATTCGAGTGGATGTTCGTCACACCCGGTCGGCCGCGCCGGGCGACCGTGTCAAGGTCGCCGTGACTGTTCATTCGATGGTTTTTCAGATGATTCGTTTCACGGTCGCCGTGACGCACGAAGAAGCCCATGCCACCTTGCTCGGAGGCGAGCATGATCGCGCCCTTGTCCGCCGACCGGTTTAGCGTCCTGGTCGAACTGGTCAGTTCCGAGCGACCATCGCCGTCCGACCGGGCCACCTCCTGGGCCGCTGCCCATGCCGCGGCCCGCCGAACCCGAAACGGTCGCCCGCATCTCGATGGAATCGCCGCTTTCGGTGTCTCCCATACCGGTTGCTGGACCGCCTATATCCTGGCGAATCGGAAATATGTCGGCGTCGATCTGGAATTGCAGTTGCGGCCGGACGTCGCCGGATTGGAACGGCGTCTCGGCCGGGCTGTCGCGGGGAGCGACGAGGTCGAGGTCGATTTTCTGAGCCGATGGGTGCTGAAGGAGGCATGCGTCAAGGGGCTCGGGCTGAGATTGCTGTCCACGCTGCGCCATGTGCGGCTGCGAACCAGGCATTTTCCTGAACAGGCGCGTGAAGATGCGCGCCTGTTCACCGTCTCGATCGGGCGGATCGGGATGGTGGCCATGGCGCTTGATATCGGTTTCGGCCTGCTGGGCATTGCCTACCGGGACACCTACGAACCGCCGTCTCTCCGGCTTGTCATCGATGGCTGTGTCCGCTGAGAGACTCCGGCTTCATGCGAAGCCGTCGACCGAAAATGTCAAAACAGGAGAATAATCGCATGGACTGGACGATCGTCATTCTCCTCTTCGCCGCCGGCATCGCCGGTGGCGTGATCAATGCTTTGGCCGGCGGCGCGACCCTGATCACGTTTCCTGTGATGCTGGCAGCTGGTCTTCCGCCGATCATGGCCAATGCCTCCAACGCGGTGGCGATTTCACCCGGTCATCTGATTGCAGCGCTGGCGGATCGGGAAAAGCTACCGCCTTTCGACCGCCATCTCGGTCTCTCCATCGTCGTTTCGCTGATCGGAAGCCTGATTGGCGCTCTGCTGTTGATCGCACTTCCGGAGCGTCTCTTTGTGTTGCCGGTTCCGGGATTGATCGGGTTCGCGACATTGTTGTTTGCTTTCGCACCGCAAATTCAATCCTGGGCAACGCAACGCCGCACCGGTGCGGCGCCTTCGGCCGTGTGGGGAATGACGGTCCTGGGTGGCGTTTCGGTCTATGGCGGTTTTTTCGGTGCCGGGCTCGGTGTCATGCTGACGGCGGTGCTGGCGATCGCCGACCCAACCGACATCCGCAAAGTCAAGGTGCTGAAGAACCTGCTGGCCTCAAGTGTCAGTGTTGCGGCGATGGCGATTTTCATTGTGCAGGGTGTCGTGCGCTGGCCGGAAACCGCATTGATGCTGCTGGGCGCTTTGCTTGGTGGTTATGCCGGGGGTCTTCTCGTCCGCGTCCTTCCGGCCCGGACTGTCCGTCAGGCCGTCATAGTCGCCGGCGTCGGCATGACGGTCGTCTATGCTATCCGATACTGGCTTTGATGGTGTCGATCTGGCTGATGAATTGGCATGTGATCCCCGTGCGTTCGAAGGATTGATGAATGCGGGAACCGCGCTCGGTCTGGTGCATAAGTCGGAGATGGGCTTTACCAATACCGAGTCGAGTGCCCGGTTTCTCGTTGCCAGTTCACTGTCTTTTACCACGCTACACAATTTGTCGGCCTATGCATTCTGGAGCGGTGGGCGAAGCTATACCGTGGACGAGATGGCACGTCTGATGGCCGAAGCGGGCTTTACCGCCATCAAACCCACCATCCTCCCGGCTGGCGCCACTACCCTAATCGAAGGTACGCGCGGATAAACATTCGGATCGTCGGCCGCTACGCAGTGCGTATGGCCGGTTCAAAGCGCAACACGTATTGGTTCAGGCGTTCCGCGGCCCTGCCCTCGACGGTAAAACGCAAATGCTGACCGGCGGCGTCCACATAGACGACCTCGAATGGTACTTCGCCAAACTCGCTTGCGTCGATCTTGCCGGTCATCCCGGTCGTCAGTCCACCGGCGCCGGTCAGCAGGGCGCCCCCCTTCGACAAATTCGCGATTCGGGCGGTAAAACGTTGGCCGACAGCGGTTGTGACCTGACACGGTGCATCGATTTCATAACGGGGGGAACGGCGGCGATCGACCTCGACAGTCGAGTTGCGAACCGCGTGGACGATCGTCCGACGCAGTAGGGATACTGCCGTGGTGACATCAGCCGCCAGGACGTGAACCCGCCCTGCCTCATTGCCGGTATGCGTCGCTTCGCTTGAGACCTCACCGATCCGGGTGGAAACTTCACGCGCGGCATCTGCCGCGGCGGCGACGTTACGCGCGATTTCGCCGGTCGCGGCATTCTGCTCCTCGATCGCTGCGGCGATCGAACTGGCGATTTCATCGATTGATCGCACCGTATCGCTGACATTATCCATGCCATGCACAGTTTCATTGGTAATGGTCTGAATTTCATTGATGTGGCGATTGATTTCCTCTGTCGAGCGCGCTGTCTGGTTCGCCAGGCTTTTTACCTCGCTTGCAACCACGGCAAAGCCCTTGCCGGCTTCACCGGCCCGGGCGGCCTCGATCGTCGCGTTGAGCGCCAGCAGATTGGTTTGGGACGCGATTTCCGAAATCAATGTCGTGACCTGACCGACCCGAGCCACGGACTGGGCCAGATTGGCGATCGTTGCACGCGCTCGATCGCTGAGCGTGACCGCGACCGTCGTGGCCTTGGTCGCATTCGCGACTTGGGCGCTGATCTCATGGATGGAACCGGATAGCTGTTCGGTGGCACTGGCCACGGTCTGGGCATTGGCCAATGCCTGCGCAGAGGCCGCCGCCACGGTCTGACAACTGGCGCTCACCAAGCTGGCCGATCGGCTCATCGAGCCCGCTGCCTCCGTCATGGTTAACATTCTGTTGTCAATGCCGGCAACTGCGGTGCCGGTTTCCGACTCGACGGTCGCCGCCATATGGATCAGTGATTGCCGCCGAGCCGATTCATCTTCGGCCCTTTGTGCATCGACCTCCGCCCGCAGATGGCCCGACAGGGCGTGCGACTTGAAGAGCTGAAGCGCGCGGGCGACGCTACCGACTTCGTCTTTGAGCCGCATGTCGCGCACGAACGCCGGTGTCGGGTCGTCGGAAAGCGGTTGTTCGGTGAATTCGACCAATCTACCCAGCGGGCGAGTGATCTGACGCGACATAAAATACGCACCGACTGCCATGAGCAAGCCGATGACGACCGCAATAAAGAAAAATTGCCGGGCAACCTCAGCAAAACGCATATCGATATCGTCAATATAGACGCCACCGCCAATTGCCCACTGCCAGGGGTCGAATGCGATTGTATAGCTTATTTTCGGTACCGGAACATTTGATCCGAGACGGGAAAATAATAGATACACAACCCCCGTTCCGTCACGTGCACGATCAATTTGCTCTTTGACTAATTGCTTACCATTTGGGTCGACAGCCGTATAAAAATTTTGACCTTCTCGCTCCGGCTTTGCACCGTGCATGATATTCAGGCCGGTGTAATCATAAATAAAGTAATAGTCATTATTGCCGTATTTTGCAGATCTTAAGGCATCTTTCGCCATATTTTTGGCACCGTCTTCGGTCAACTCGCCACTTTGATAACGGCTGTAGGCAAATTTAACGATCGATGCCGCAGCCTCCGTCAGATTGCGGACCTTGTCGATCCGTTCGGTTTTTATACTGTCATAGATTTGGTATGTCGCGAGACCGGCGAGGGCAGCGAAGCCGATAAAAACGACGGCGGAAAACATCAATAACTTACCGCCAATTCCAAACTTACGCATATTTAGCTCCACGGATCGGAAAGGTCTTCTTGCCTCAATCGACGACAAATTTGGAATTCTGGGGGGTCATCAGATCATAGCCGGCCGTTGAGAAATCCCTCATATTGGGAATGAGATATCTGCCTCACTCCTCCAGCGCAACATTTTTGATGAATCAGCCCCCAGGATTTACCGACAATACGTCCAGTATTTGAGCAGTATATCGCGTTTATGGTTAATCTTTGATCCCGTTTTTCGCCATGTACCGACGATGAGACCACTGGGTTCTACCCCGAGGGGCCGAGGAATAGCGCTAGCAACTGCCGCGCTCCGGCCATCGGTGTCATGGTTCCGTCCCGAACGTCGGTTTCGATTGCCGGTATCCGGCGGGCGATGTCCGGTCGGCGCTGTAGAGCGGCGATCAGCCCTTCGCCCAGATCGGCCCAGAGTGCCGCTTGCGCCTGTGCAGCGCGGCGCGCCTGCCTTTCACCCGAGTCGGTCAGCAAGTTCTGGTGTCGCTGGATTTCCGTCCATGCGCGATCGATACCGTCGCCCGTCAAACTGGAAACCGGCATGACGACCGGTGTCCAGAGCGCTGAAATCGGCCGCAGCAGGCGCAAGGCGGCACGATAATCCGCTACCGCCTGTAACGCGGCCGGCCGGGTGGCGCCATCGGCCTTGCTGACCAGGATCAAGTCGGCCAACTCGACAATGCCCTTCTTCAGGCCCTGCAACTCATCGCCGGCCGAGGGCAGCAACAGCAGGCAGAACAGATCGACCATGTCCGCGACCGCCGTCTCAGACTGGCCGACGCCCACGGTCTCGACGATGACGACGTCGAATCCGGCGGCCTCGCACAGGATGATTGCTTCGCGGGTTCGCCGGGCGACGCCGCCCAGCGTGCCGCCCGTCGGCGACGGACGGATGAAGGCGCCGGCGTGCCGCGACAATTCGGTCATCCGGGACTTGTCGCCCAGGATCGAACCGCCGGTGCGGCGCGACGAGGGATCGACGGCCAGTACCGCCACGCGGTGCCCCTGCGCCACCAGAGAGAGGCCGAAGGTTTCGATGAAAGTCGATTTGCCGACGCCCGGAACACCGGAAATGCCGAGCCGGGTCGAGTTTCCGGCGTGCGGCAGCACGGCGGCGATCAGCGCTTCGGCCGCCTCGCGATGATCCGCCCTGGTCGATTCGACGAGCGTGATCGCCCGCGCCAGCGCGCGCCGGTCGCCTGAATGCACCGCGGCGGCGCGCTCGGCGATGGCGCCTTCGGTCACTCGGCGACCTCGGCCAACTGCGCGTCGCGCTCGGCCGCCCGGCGCTGGCGCTGCCACATCGCGGCATAGGCGCCGTCGGCGGCAAGCAAGGCCGCGTGTCGGCCGCGCTCGACGATACGGCCGCCTTCCAGCACCAGAATCTCGTCGGCATCGACGATGGTCGAAAGCCGGTGGGCGATGACCAGCGTCGAGCGCTCGGCCGAAACCGCGCGCAGGCTGGTCTGGATCTCCTGCTCGGTGTGGCTGTCGAGCGCGCTGGTCGCCTCGTCGAAGATCAACACTGACGGACGCTTCAGGATCACGCGGGCAATGGCGACACGCTGCTTCTCGCCGCCCGACAATTTCAGACCGCGCTCGCCGACCCGGCTCTGATAGCCGTCGGGCAGTGCTGCGACGAAATCATGGATGCGGGCGAGCCGCGCGGCATGCTCGACCGCTTCGCGCGGTGCGTCGGGCCGGCCATAGGCGATGTTGTAATAGATCGTGTCGTTGAACAGGACTGTATCTTGCGGCACCACGCCGATCGCCTGACGCAGGCTCAACTGTGTCACGTCGCGCAGATCCTGGCCGTCGATGGTGATGGCGCCGGTGCCGACATCGTAGAAGCGGAACAACAGCCGTGCGATGGTCGATTTCCCGCCGCCGCTCGGACCGACCAGCGCCACGGTGCGGCCCGGCGGCACCTCGAACGAAATATCGTCGAGAATTTGACGGCGCGGATCATAGGCAAAGGAGACATGCTCGAACCGGATCCGGCCGCGCGGCACGACCAGCGCCGCCGCACCGGGACGGTCCTCAATCTCGGCCGGTTCGGCCAAAAGCCGGTACATCGCTTCGACATCGGCCAGCGATTGTTTCACATTGCGATAGACCATGCCGAGGATATTGAGCGGTGCGTAAAGCTGAAGCAGATAGGCATTGACCAGCACGAAGTCGCCGAGGGTCATGGAGCCGTCCGCAACACCTTGCCCGGCCATCACCATGACCGTGATCAGCCCGGCCGCGATGATTGCGCCCTGGCCCAGATTGAGCATCGACAGGGTCGTTTGGCTGCGGATTGCGGCCGTCTCATAAGCCCGCTTGGCCCGATCGAAGCGCTCGGCTTCATGCGCCTCGTTGGCGAAATATTTCACCGTCTCGTAATTCAGCAGGCTGTCGATCGCCTTGGTGCTGGCCTCGCCGTCGCGCTCGTTCATCTCGCGCCGGAACCGCACGCGCCACTGCGTGACGCTGATGGTGAATCCGACATAGCAAATGATCGTGGCGAGCGTGATGAGCGCGAAGCCAACGCTGTAGAAGCGCCACAGCACGACCGACACCAGCGCGATTTCGAGCAGGGTCGGCAGGATATTGAACAGCGTGAAGCCCAGCAGATATTCGATGCCGGTGGTGCCGCGCTCGACCGCGCGCGACAGCCCGCCGGTCTGGCGCTCCAGATGAAAGCGCAACGACAGCGCGTGCAGGTGCCTGAAGACGGCAAGCGCGGTCAGCCGGATCGCCCGCTGGGCCACGCGGGCGAAGACCAATTCGCGCAATTCGCCGGCCGCCTGTGCGCCGACCCGCGCCAGCCCGTAAGCCACGATGAGTGCCACCGGCACGATCATGACCGCCGGACCCGACAGCGCGTCGATCGCCCGCTTGTAGAGCAGCGGCACGCCGATATTGATCAGTTTGGCCGTGACGATCAGTGCTACCGCCGCCACCACGCGCAGCCGAAGCGCAGCCTCGCCCCGCGGCCACAACAGCGGCAAGAGCCGGACGATGGCGCCGGCCTGATCGCGGAACGGCGCGGCCGGCGGCGGCGCGCCTAGAGCGGGACGATTGCGCTCCGACTTCACGCGCTGGCCTGGGAGACCGCGTCGTGGCTCCGGCGCCGGACGATCTGAAACGCCAGGCAGGCGGAGATCACCATTACGGCGGCCCCGACCATATAGGGCGCACTCGGTCCCCCGAGTTCGAACGCCTGACCGGCCACGAAGGGGCCGGCGATCCGGGCGAAACTGCCGATCGATTGGTTGACGCCCAGAATGCCGCCCTGTTCGCTGGCACTGGCTTCCTGCGAAATCATCGCCGAGGTCGAGGGCGAGGCCAGCCCCATGCCCAGCGCAAGCCAGCACGAGGCGACAATGCCCATGACCGGACCCGTCGCGGCTGCGAGCAACGCCAGACCGATGCCGATGCCGATGGTGCCGGCGAACAGCGCACGCGCCTCGCCAAAACGCTTGGTGATCCGGCCGATCAGCCCGCCTTGCACCAGAACCAGCACGATGCCGACCACGGCGAAGACCTCGCCGACCTGACGCGGCCCCCAATCTAGCCGTTTGAAGGCCCATAGTCCGAAGGTCGTCTCCATGCCGGCGAACGCAAAGGTGGTGCTGAAGAATAGGATCATCAGGATGCGCAGCCGCGGCCGGGCGAAGGCGGAGCGGATCTGGGCGATGCGGCCCGGACCCTTATGCGCCTGCGCCCGCAGCGCCGGCGTCAGCGATTCCTTGAGTCGGAAGATGCCGATCAACAGGGCCACGGCCGAGAGGCCGGCGGCGGCCAGCGACGGCAGCGCCACATTGACATTGACCGGATCGCCGCCGGCCAGCAGGCCGCCGATCGCCGGCCCGAGCACGAAGCCCAGCCCGAGTGCGGCACCCAGCCCGCCCATGCCCTTGGCCCGATTCTCCGGCGTCGTGATGTCCGCGATATAGGCCTGAGCTACCGAAATATTGCCGCCCGCGAGCCCCTGAATGGCGCGGGCCGCAAACAGCAACCACAGCGCATCGGCCGAGCTGAGCCACAGATAGGCCACGACCGAGGCCATCGTGCTGACCAGAATCACCGGCCGCCGGCCGATCCGGTCGCTGAGCCGGCCCCAGAGCGGTGCCGACAGCAGCTGTACGCCGGAGTAGGTCGACATCAGCGTGGTGATGAGCGCGGGCGA
>JAXDMU010000232.1:0-8028 GCA_034665905.1 Aliidongia sp.
TTCTGCTGCGCGAGCGGCGCGGCTCCGTCGCGTGGCTGACGCTCAACCGGCCGGCGGCGCGCAACGCGCTCTCGCGCGGCCTGATGACGGCACTGGAAAGCGCGCTCGATGACGCGGCAACCGATCCCGCAGTCAAAATCGTAGTCATTGCCGGCGCCGGCCCAGCGTTCTGCGCCGGGCATGATCTGCGCGAAATCCGGGCCGAACCGGGCCGGGCGTCCTACGAAGCCCTGTTCACCCAGTGCGCCCGGTTGATGACCCGGATCGTCCGCCTGCCCAAGCCAGTGATCGCGCGGGTCCATGGCATCGCGACCGCGGCCGGCTGCCAATTGGTCGCAAGCGCCGATCTCGCCATCGCGGCCGACACGGCGCGCTTCGCCACACCGGGCGTCAATATCGGCCTGTTCTGCTCGACCCCGATGGTGGCGCTGTCGCGCGCGATCGGGCGCAAGCCGGCGCTGGAAATGCTGCTGACCGGCGATCCGATCGATGCCGCGCGCGCCCGCGAACTGGGGCTGATCAACCGGGTCGTGCCCGAAGCCGGACTTGACGAGGCGGTGACATCGCTGGCAAACCAGATTGCAGGCAAAAGCCCGCTTACGCTCGCCATCGGCAAAGAAGCGTTCTATCGTCAGGCCGACATGGATCTGGATGCGGCTTACGCCTATGCCGCGGAAATCATGACCCGCAACATGCTGGCGCGCGACGCCGAAGAGGGCATCGACGCCTTTCTCGCCAAGCGCCCGCCGGTCTGGACCGGCCAGTAACGGACCAACATGAATCACGAATCCTACAGCGATGAGTATCTGCGCGGAATTTTACGGCGCACCCGCACCATCGCGATGGTCGGCGCCAGCCCGCATTGGAACCGCCCCAGCTTCTTCGTCCTGAAATACCTGCAAGCCAAGGGCTTCCGCGTCATCCCGGTCAATCCCAAGGCGGCGGGCGAGGAAATCCTGGGCGAGATTTGCTATGCCAGTCTTGCCAATGTGCCGGTGCCGATCGATATGGTCGATATCTTCCGCGCCTCGGCCGCCGCCCCGGCGATCGTCGAAGAGGCAATCCGGCTCGGCGCCAAGACGGTATGGATGCAGATCGGCGTGCGCCATGACGAGGCCGCCGCCCGTGCCGAGGCGGCGGGCCTCAGCGTCGTAATGAATCACTGCCCGAAGATCGAGTTCTCGCGGCTCTGTGGCGAGCTTGGCTGGAACGGCGTCAATACCGGCATCATCACCGCCCGCCGCCACAAACGCGTCTGAGGAGACCGCCCATGACCGCAGACCGCCCGTTCGGCTTCGAAACCCGCGCCATTCATGCCGGCGCCTCGCCCGACCCGACGACCGGCGCGCGCTCGACGCCGATCTACCAGACCACGGCCTACGTCTTCGAGGATGCCGACGACGCGGCCTCGCTGTTCAATCTGCAAAGCTATGGCTACATCTATTCGCGCCTGGGCAATCCGACCGTGTCGGTGCTGGAGGAGCGCATCGCCAATCTTGAAGGCGGGCGCGGGGCGATCTGCACCGCCTCGGGCCATGCCGCCCAACTGCTCGCCTTCTTCTCGATCATGAATCCGGGCGCCTCGTTCCTCGCCTCGACCCGGCTTTATGGCGGCTCGATCACGCAATTCGGCCGGACCTTCAAGAAATTCGGCTGGAACGCCAATTTCGTCGATCAGACCGACCCGGAGAATTTCAAGCGCGCCCTGACCGAAGATTGCCGGGCGATCTTCGTCGAGAGCCTGGCCAATCCGGGTGGCGTCATCACCGATCTGGAAGCGGTCGCGCGCATCGCCGAGGCGGCCGGCATCGTCTTCATCGTCGATAACACCATGGCAACACCCTATCTGTGCCGGCCGATCGAATGGGGTGCCGATCTCGTCGTGCATTCGACCACCAAGTTCCTGGGCGGTCACGGCAACGCCATGGGGGGGGGCGTCGTCGATTCCGGCAAGTTCGACTGGTCGAAAAGCGGCAAATACCCGACGCTGAGCGAGCCCGAACCGGCCTATCACGGCCTGCGCTTTCACGAGACCTTCGGCGATCTGGCACTGACCGTCCATGGTCACGCCGTCGGATTGCGCGACCTCGGCCCGGCGATGGCGCCGATGAACGCGTTCCTGACCATCACCGGCATCGAGACGCTGCCGCTGCGCATGGAGCGACACATCGCGAATGCGCAAGCCGTCGCGGAATATCTGGCCGGGCACGAGGCAGTCGCCTGGGTCTCCTATGCCGGCCTGCCGTCAAGCCCGTTCCACGAGTTGGCCCGGCGCTATCTGCCCAAGGGCGCCGGCTCGGTCTTCACCTTCGGCCTCAAGGGCGGCTATGAAGCCGGGGTCAAGCTGGTCGAATCGGTCGATCTCTTCTCGCATCTCGCCAATATCGGCGACACCCGCTCACTGATCATCCACCCGGCCTCGACCACGCACCGCCAACTGACCGAAGCCCAGCAGATCGCCGCCGGGGCCGGGCCGGACGTGGTGCGGCTGTCGATCGGGCTGGAGACGGCGGCGGATTTGATCGCGGATCTGGAAAAGGGCATGGCGGCAGCGGGATAGTGTTGCGATCGGCGACGTCGAGCGGTCGTCAAGTCATGGAACCGGGGCGGATTCGGCAGGTTCCAACTCCCTTGACATCTGACGACCCCGCCCCTAAATGAACGATCGTTCGTTCATTTAGGGTCACTTTCATGCGCCAAGGCGCCGAGACACACGCGAGGATCCGCCGGGAAGCGATGCGCCTGTTCGTCGCCCATGGCGTCGATGCCGTCTCGGTGCGTCAGATCGCCGAAGCGGTGGGGGTGCAGCCCAGTACGCTCTATGTCCATTGGCCGTCGCGCGATGCGCTGATCGCCGAGCTGTTCGCCAGCGGCTATGCCGAATATGGCCGCCGCATCAATGAGATTGCCGAGCCGGAGGCGCCGTTCCGTCAGCGCTTTACCGCGATCGTCCGGCTGATCTGCCGGCTCGAAGCCGAGGACGAGACGCTGTTCACCTTTCTGCTGCTGACGCAGCATCGCAATTTGGGCCGGATTCCCGAAGACGAAGAAACCCCGATCGACATCATCCAGCACGCCGTGACCGAGGCAATGCACCGCGGTGAGATCCCCGTCGGCGACCCGGCCTTGGTGACGGCCGCTTTGGCCGGTATCGTGCTTCAGGCTGCGACCTTCCACGCATACCGCCGTATCCCGAAGGGACTGATCGAAATGGCCGACGAACTGGTCGCCTTGTGCCTGAAAATTCTGGCGCCATGAACGACACGCTGTTCCCGAACCTGGGCGACCGGCAATGCTGGGCCGATATCTGGGGACGATCCGGCTGGCGCGTGCGCGAGCATGCCTGGTCGCCGACCGCTCAGTTGGTCGATCCGCAGGAGGCGGTCGTCTTCAGCGGCAATGTCGGCGAGTGTCTGGATCGGGCGCTGGGCATGGCGCCGGCGGCCCGGCATCGCCGTGCCGCCGTGCTGTTGCACGGGCTGGGCCGCTCGCGCCGCTCGATGCGGCACATCGCGGCGGCCCTCGAAGCCCAAGGCTGGGCGGTTGCCAATATCGATTACCCCAGCCTGTTCCGCACGATCGAGGCCCATGCCGAACAAGCGCGCGGGGTCGCCGCCGCTCTGGTCGAAGACGGTGCCGAGACCGTCGCCTTCGCCGGGCATAGCCTGGGAGGGTTGATCGGCCGCATGGCGATGGCGGGCGAGTGGCCCGGTCATCGGGCGGTCTTCATCGGTGCGCCCAATCGCGGCACGCTGATCGCCGATTGGCTGTCGCATGTGCCCGGCTACGATCTGGTCACCGGCGCCAGCGGTCAGGCCCTGACCCATGCCGGCGCCGCCGAGATTCCGGTGCCCGCAGCCGAGATCGGCATCATTGCCGGCGGCACCGGCGGCTGGGGCTTCAACCCCTGGCTGGGCGAGGACAATGACGGGCTGGTTCGCGTTTCCGAGACCCGGCTCAGCGGGTCGGAGGCGGATTTCCGTCTGGTCCATTCCTTCCACGCCGTCATGCCCAAAAACCGCGAGGTGATCGGCGGCACCCTCGCATTCCTGAATACCGGGCGCCTTGGCGCCTGAATCGAGAGGGCGAAAATGTCGTCATCCCTGTTGCGGACCCGACGGTTCCTGCCGCTGTTCCTGACGCAGGCGCTGGGTGCGCTCAACGATAATCTGTTCAAGAATGCGCTGGTCGTCCTGATCCTCTATCGGGCGGACGACGGCGGGGCAGCCATGGTGGCCTTGGCCGGCGGGCTGTTCATCCTGCCTTATGTGCTGTTTTCCTCGCTGGCCGGCCAGTTGGCCGATCGCAACGACAAGGCGCGGCTGATCCGGATCACCAAGCTGTTCGAGATCGGGTTGATGGCGCTGGCGGCCCTCGGATTTCTCGGCGGCGGCGTGCCGGTGCTGATGGCCGTGCTGTTCGGACTCGGGACCCAAGCGACCTTCTTCGGGCCGTTGAAATACGGCATCCTGCCCGATCATCTGGCGGAGGCCGAACTGGTGTCCGGCAATGCGCTGATCGAGGCCGGGACGTTTCTCGGCATCCTCGTCGGCACGATCGTCGGCAGCGCGCTGATCGCCGGAGACGACGGCCCGGCCATCGTCTCCGGCGCCGGGCTGCTGGTGGCCCTGGCCGGTGCCGCGGCGGCGTGGCGTGTGCCGGCCGCCCCGGCAGCCGATCCGACGCTGGCACTCGATTGGAATGTGCTGCGCGAGACCGGCCTCCTGCTGCGTCAGGCCGCTGGCAACCAGCCGGTCTGGTTCGCCATCATCGGCCTCAGCTGGTTCTGGGCCTTTGGGTCGATCATGCTGACCGAATTCCCGGTGATCGCCAAGGAGACGCTGGCCGCCGACAGCCAGACCGTGACGCTGCTGCTGACGATCTTCGCCATTGGCGTCGGCGCGGGTTCGCTGTTGGCCGGGCGCCTGCTCCAGGGCGAGGCGTCGCCGCGCCATGTGCCGTTCGCCGCCCTCGGCCTGTCGCTGTTCGGTCTGGATTTTGCCTGGGCCTGCGATCATGCCGGCACGATCGCGACCGTCGCCGATCTGCTCGCAGCACCGATCGGCTGGCGCTTGCTGGGCGATCTGTATCTACTGGCGCTGTGCGGCGGTGTCTATTCGGTGCCGCTCTTCGCGATCCTCCAGGAAAGATCGCCGCCCTCGCACCGCTCGCGCATGATCGCGGCCAACAACGTCATGAACGCGGTTTTCATGGTCGCGGGCCAGGTCGTGGTCGCCGGGCTGGCGTCGAGCCTCGTGCCGGCCCCCTGGATCATCGGGCTCGCCGCGCTGGTCAATCTCGCCTTCGCCTTGGTGATCTGCGCCTTGCTGCCGCATGAGATCATGCGAACCGCTTTGCGCTGGTATTTCGAACGGCTGCACGGCGTTCAGATCTCCGGCCTCGAACATTACCGGAATGCCGGGCCACGCCGCGTCGTCGTGATCAATCATCTGAGCTTCCTAGATGGTTGCTTCGTCGCCTGCTACCTGCCGGGCAACGTCACGTTCGCGGTCAACACCCACATGACCCGGAAGTGGGGGGCGAGGCTGTTCCTCGCCTTCGTGCGGATTTTTCCGGTCCATCCGGGCAATCCCTACACCGTGAAGGCGATGATTCGGGCCGTCCGCGACGGCGTGCCGCTCGCGATCTTTCCGGAAGGCCGGCTGACCAAGACCGGCGGCTTGATGAAGATCTATGAAGGCGCCGGGGCAGTCGCCGACCGGGCCGAGGCGATGATCGTGCCGATCCGGATCGACGGGCTGCAATTCACCCATCTCTCGCGGATGAAGGGCAAGCTGCGCCTGCGCTGGTTCCCGAAACTGACCATGACCGTGTTGCCGGCCGTGCGCCTGACGGTCGATCCGGCGATCCGCGGCCGCAAGCGTCGGCAGATCGTCGGCACGGCCCTTCAGGATCTGATGGTCGCGACCGCGTTTGCCACGCACGACACGGACCGGACGCTCTTTTCCGCCGTGCTCGACGCCAAGGCGCGGTTCGGTGCCCGGCTTGCGGTCGCCGAGGACATCGACCGCAAGCCGCTCTCTTATGGCCGGATCGTTCTGGGCGCCGCGGTGCTCGGCCGCAAGCTTGCCGCCCTGACCGGCAGCGGCGAACGCGTCGGCGTGCTGCTGCCCAACTCCAACGGCGCGCTCGTCACCTTCCTGGCCCTGCTGGCTGAGGGGCGAGTTCCGGCCATGCTGAATTTCTCGGCCGGGGCCGATGGCATGATCTCGGCCTGTGCCGCGGCCGAGGTGAAGCTCGTGCTGTGCTCGCGCAAATTTGTCGAGCGCGGCAAGCTCGACAAAATGGTGGCCCGGCTGGAAGAGCGGGTGACCATCGTCTGGCTTGAGGATGTGCGCGCGAGCATCGGCACCCTCGACAAACTGATCGGCCTCGCGGTCGCCAAATTCGCCCGCCAGCGGCCCGGCTGCTCGGTCGATCCCGACGCGGCAGCGCTCGTGCTCTTCACCAGCGGATCGGAGGGCACGCCGAAAGGCGTCGTGCTCAGCCACCGCAACATCCTGGCCAATTGCGGCCAGCTCGCCTCGGTGATCGATTTCAACTCCGCCGACCGCGTGCTGAACGCCATGCCGATGTTCCACAGCTTCGGCCTGACCGGCGGCACCATCCTGCCGCTGCTCTACGGCATCCGGACATTCTATTATCCCTCGCCGCTGCATTTCAAAATCGTGCCGGAACTGATCTACGACACCGACGCCACGATCATCTTCGGCACCGACACGTTCATGACCGGCTGGGCGCGCTTTGCCCATCCTTATGATTTCTACGCCGTCCGCTATGCCTTTGCCGGGGCCGAAAAGGTACGCGACGAAACGCGGCGGCTGTTCAGCGAGCGTTTCGGCGTGCGCGTGCTGGAGGGCTATGGTGCGACCGAAACCGCCCCGGCGCTGGCGATCAACACGGCGATGCACAACCGCCCCGGCTCGGTCGGCCGGTTGTTGCCGGGGCTCGAAACCCGGCTCGATCCGGTTCCGGGCATCGAGACCGGCGGACGCCTCCAGGTGCGCGGCCCCAACGTCATGCTGGGCTATCTGCGCGCCAGCGCCCCCGGCGTGCTCGAACCGCCCGAGGATGGCTGGTACGACACCGGCGACATCGTGCGCCTCGACGAAGCCGGCTTCCTCTTCATCCAGGGCCGCGCCAAGCGCTTCGCCAAGATCGCCGGCGAAATGGTCTCGATGACCGCGGCCGAAATGCTGGCGGCCCAACTCTGGCCCGATTTCGCCCATGCCGTAATCGCCCTGCCCGACCCGCGCAAGGGCGAGCAGTTGCTGCTGGTGACGACCAACCCGGCGGCCGAAGCCGCCGCACTCCTGGCCTTCGCCCGCGAGCGCGGCATCGCCGAACTGATGGTGCCGCGCGGGCTGCGCGTGGTTGAGGCGATCCCGGTGCTGGGGACGGGCAAGACGGATTATCCGGGGGTGCAGCGGTTGGCGGAAGAGATGGTGGCGGGGCGGAGTGCGGCGTAGCCCTATGCCGCCGCACTCGGCCGCACCTTCATCCGCACAAACCACGCCGTGATATTTCTCAGATCCGGATTGACCGGCTGCCCGACGGTCGCGCCGAATTCGAGGAAGGCGAACAGCAGGATATCGGCCAGCGTCAGCTTGTCGCCGCAGATGAAATCGCGGCCGGCGATCAGCCCGTCGAGCCAGGCGAGCTTGTCCTGGGCGATCAGTTTCAGATCGGCCGCGGCGTGCGGGATGCAGCGCATGCGATGTTCGAACATGCGCAGCCCTTCGCCATAGCGAAAGCCGGTGGCCATCGGCTCGACGATATTTAGATCGATCCGGCGCACCCACATCCGGGTCATGGCGCGCTCCTGCGGGGTGGCGCCGATCAGTGACGGGCTGGGAGATACTTCGTCGAGATATTCGCAAATCGCGGTGATCTCGCTCAGCACCGCGCCGTCATCGAGTTCGAGCGCCGGGGTCTGGCCGGCCGGATTCTTCGAGACAAACCCGCCCTGCCGGTTCTCGCCGCCCCTGATGTCGATTTCGACGCGCG
>JAXDMU010000233.1:0-5504 GCA_034665905.1 Aliidongia sp.
TCACCCAGCGCCCGGATCTCTGGAACGCGGTCGATATTCAGGTGCCGCTGCTCGACATGCTGCGCTTCGAGAAGATCGCGGCCGGTGCGTCGTGGGTCGGCGAATATGGCACGGTCGCCAAGCCGGACGAGCGGGCTTTTCTCGCTTCAATCTCGCCCTACCACAATGTGAAGGCAGGCGTGAAATATCCCGAACCGTTGGTCTGGACCACGACCAAGGACGATCGGGTCGGCCCGCAGCACGCCCGCAAATTCGCCGCCCGTCTGGCCGAGATGCATCTGCCCTATCTGTTCTATGAAGTGACCGAAGGCGGCCATGGCTCGGGTGCCAACCTCAAGGAAAAGGCGCGGACCACGGCGCTGGAGATCACCTATTTCTCCCGTAAGCTGATGGATGGGGCTGGGCAATGACCGATCTGGCCGTCCCGCGCCGCGGCCTGTTGCTGGCACCCCTTTTGGCGGCGGTCCCGCGGCTTCTGATCGGCGATGCCGAGGCGAGCAAGCTCGACCCGGCGCAGACCATGATCACGCCGCAGGACAAGATCGAATGGAAGACCCGGCCCGGTTGGCCCAAGGACAGCGTGGCCCAGGCCAATCTGTTCGGCGACCTGAACCAGACTGGCCTCTATTACCTGCTGGTCAAATGGTATCCGGGCTATATGAGTGCCCCGCATTACTATGCGACCGATCGGCTGTGCGTCGTGGTATCGGGCACGTGGTGGGTCAATAGCGGTGCCGATTTCGATCCCGCCAGCTGTGTGCCGGTTCCGACCGGCAGCTATATCCGGCGGGTCGCGGGCACGCCGCATTTCGATGGCGTCCCGCCGAACGGTACCGAACCCGTTGTGATCGCGATCTGCGGCGAAGGGCCGGTCAAACTGACCTATCTCGATCCCGATCAACCCGGCTGGCGCAAGGTTTAGCGGGACGTTTTCCGCCCCGCCGGATCTCTATCGCGGCAGCGTCGGCGCAACACCGCCATGCGAGGATAAATTAGCGCACCCGATGTAATTGGTTGATCCGCTACCCATATGACCCAATTAACCAAACCTGTCACCGCGGCCCGGCATGCCTTGCCGCCGACACGTGAGATTGCTGGGGATTTCATGGAATTTACCGAACGCGGCACCAAGCGTATTTGTCAAAGTTGCGCCGCCAAATATTACGATCTCAACCGCGCCCCGATTCTCTGTCCGAAATGCCAAGCCGAGTTCGATCCGGCGGCCGGCGTCAAGCTGCGTAGCGACACCAGCTACAAAGCCCATGGCGGCCGTGCCAAGAGTGTGTTTGGCCGGACGAATGCCGCCGATCGTTCGGAAGCGGCAACCTCTGAAACCGAACATGGTGACTTGGCCGAGGATGGCGAAGAGAAGCCAGAGGTCGACGATGATGATAACGAGGACGCGGTCGAGGATGTCGCCGAGCTAGGCGATGACAGCGATGATTTGGCCGAAATCGTCGAGCCGAACGAGGCCGAGGAACGCTGAGTTTCAGCGTTTCGGCGGTGCGATGAAGGCGACATCCTCGGCGATCAGCCGGTCGATTTCGCCCTCATCGTAGCCGGCGGCGGCCAGCACCCGCCGCGTGGCCGCGCCGAAGCGTTGCGGCACGGAGCGAACCGAGGCCGGCGTGCGCGACAGCTTCACCGGCGGCCCGAAACCGCGATACTCGCCCTGTTCGACCACCATCTGGCGATGGCGCGTGTGCGGATGGTCAATGACGGCATCGATTTCCAGCACGGGGCCGCACGGCACGCCGGCTTCGAGCAGCTTGTCGGCGATGGTTTGCCCGTCGAGTTCAGCCAGCACCGGCGCGATCGTGGCGCGCAACGCCGCGCGATTCCGGCCACGCAGCACATTGCCGACAAAGCGCGGATCTTCCAGCCATTCCGGATGGCCCAGGACGGTACAGAATTTGGCGAATTGGCCGTCATTGCCGACGCCCAGGAAAATCGCCACACTCCTCGTCGCAAAACAATCATAGGGTGCGACATTCGGATGCGCGTTACCGCTGCGCACCGGCTTGGTGCCTGACAGCAGGAAATTGGCAAGATGCGGATGCAGCAGCGCGATTGCGCAATCATAGAGGGCGGCCTCGACGAACTGGCCCTGGCCTGAGCGCCCGCGCTCGATCAGCGCCAGCAGGATGCCGATCATCGCGTTGAGCCCGGTCGAAAGATCGACCAGCGGAATGCCGATGCGCAGCGGGTCGCTGCCGACATCGCCATTGACGCTCATCAGCCCGGCCATCGCCTGCACGACGGCGTCGTAGCCGACCCGGCCGCCGAGCGGGCCGTCCGCGCCGAAGCCCGAAACGCGGCAATGGATCAGGCGCGGGAAACGCTCCTTCAAGCTTTCGTAGCCGATGCCCCAGCGCTCCAGCGTGCCGGCCTTGAAATTTTCGACCAGCACGTCGGCGTCTTCGAGCAGCCGGAGCAGCACCGCGCGGCCGGCCGGCTTGGCGAGATCGAGCGCGATATTCTGCTTGTTGCGATTGACCCCGACGAAATAGGCCGCCGTGCCGTCCTCGTCCCGGAACGGCGGTCCCCAGCCGCGTGTCTCGTCACCCGTGGGCGGTTCCAGCTTGATCACGTCGGCACCGTGATCGCCCAGCATCTGCGTGCAATAGGGGCCGCCCAGCACACGGGTCAGATCGATGACGCGAATGCCGGCGAGGGCTCCGGCGGGCGGGGTGGTCATGGAGGCGATACTCCCAGAATTTCGGTGGCGAAGGCGGGATATACCTCCGCAAGGTCGCGCGCAACGGGATTGCGGATCAGCGCCAGCGTCTCGGCATCGGGCACGGGCGTCTCGCACAGATCCGAGACCGAGAAATCGAAGCCGGTGCGGTCGCGCACTGCCTCGATCCCGTGGGCCGGATGGATGCTTGCCAGGGTAAAGCCGATCGCGAAGCGGTTCGAGCAGAAGATCGAGGTCCGCGACAATCATCTCAAGCCGTGCGGTAGAGCAATGTCCCGGTCTCATCCATCTCGCCGGTCAGGACGCCCAGACGCAGCATGTAGTTGAGATGCGCCAGCGCCTCGCCTATGGCGAAGCTCAATTGATGCGGATCGACCAGGGGCCGGTGAAAGATAACCGGCACGACGGCGGCGCAACTCAGCGGCTCGCGCGCCGCAGCCGCGATCAGATCGCACCGCTGATGATGATGGGTTTCCAGTTGCTCGATCCGCGCATGCAGGCCACAAAACGGCCGATTATGGCCGGGCAGAACCAGCACCTCGTCCGGCACCTGATCGCGAATTTGCGCCAGCGAGGCCAGATAACGTCCCAGTGGATTGGCGTCCGGCTCGACCGGCTGCACGCTGACATTGGGCGAAATCTTCGCCAGCACCTGATCGGCCGACAGAAACAGCCGATCCGCCTTGCACCAGAGCATCACCTGTTCGGGCGCGTGGCCGCCGCCGGTCAGCACCTGCCACTCCCGACCGCCCAACTCGATCGAATCTCCGGCGGTCAGGCGGGTGAAGTTCGGCCGCAGTCCGCTGGTGCGCTTCAGATAGGAGTGACCGCGGGTCAGCATCTGCGCGATCGCCGTCGCGTCGAGGCCGGCGCGGCGATAGAATTCGACGTTACACCGCTCGACATCGACCGACCGGTCCATCTGAAGAAAGCGGCTCATCAGATATTCGGTCTGGCTCATATAAAGCCGTGCGTCGAAGCGCTGATCGAGCCAGCCGGCGAGGCCGACATGGTCGGGGTGAAAATGGCTGACGACCATCCGGGTGATCGGCCGGCCGCCGAGGAAGTTGGAAAGCACACGTCCCCAGGCATCCCGGCTGGGCGTATCGTTGAGGCCGGTATCGAACACCGCCCAGCCTTCGCCATCCTCGATCAGGTAGAGGTTGACGTGATCGAGCGCGAAGGGCAGCGCCAGACGCAACCAGAATATTCCGGGTGCGACCAGGGCCGGTTCGCCGATCGGCGGTGGTTCGGCCAGGGGAAAACGAAGCTCGCTCGCGGGCGGAGCTATGTGCAGCGCCATATTGTATCCTTTTGCCGCTTGCGGCTATCGGCCCATGGTGAGGCTTGGGGCAGTGTGGTCAAGCGCAGGCGGCGCGGGCCAGCATTTCTAAAAGCGGAGAGGCATGCGTCACGATCAAGTGATCGCTCGCCAACGAAACGGCTTTCCTCCACCACCGATACGGTTCTAAACTCTGGAAAACCGAAAAGCGGGGAGCGTAGAATGCGACGAATACTCTCTACAGTAGTGATCCCGGGTCTGCTCGTGGTGGCGGCCGCCGCACTGGCCCAGGAGCCGGTGCCCGCGCGCATCCGTGGCACGATCGCCGCCGTCGATAGTCAAACCCTCACCGTTACCACCAAGGGCGGTGCTACCGAGACAGTGACGCTGAAACCCGGTGCTACGGTCAACCAAGTGGTCACCACCAAATTGTCGGAGATCAAGCCCAACAGTTTCGTCGGTGTGACCGCCCTGCCGGGAGAGGGCGGCGTGATGACGGCGGTGGAAGTGCATATTTTCCCGGAAGCCGCGCGCGGAACCGGTGAAGGTCATCGCCCATGGGACCTGGGTGAAGGCAGCACGATGACCAACGGGACCGTCGGCAATGTCTCGGGCACCAGCGCCAAGACCATCACGGTCAAGTACGGCTCGGATGAAAAGACGATAACCGTGCCGGAAACCGTGCCGATCGTCACCTTCGTTCCGGGTGACATCGGCGAACTGGTCAAGGGCGCGCATGTCGTCCTGTTCGGCCAGAAGGCGCCCGACGGCATGGTGACAGTGGCAAGGATCGCTGTCGGCAAGGACGGCCTTACCCCGCCGATGTAGCAAGAACCGGTCAGCGCTGCTGCTGCAATGCGGCGGCGCTTTTCGGCGAGAGCAATTGATCGATGAAGCGGCCCTGATAGAGGGCGATGCCGATCGAATGGCCCAGACGAACCCCCGCTTCGATGTCTACATTGTACAGGATCACGCGCGATTTTCCGGTCTGATCGATGAAATCCTTGAGTCGTTGACGTGCCTGCACCAAGTGCTCGTCGGCGAGGCTGGGCGACCATCGGAGCTTGGCCAGATCGACCCCCAGCCGGTCGCGATTGAAATGCTCCAGTGTCAGGTCGGTCAGCCCGTCCAGGCAAATCCGATAGCCGCGCTCGCGGGCGAAGTCGCGGGCAAAGTTGAAGGTGGCGATATCCGAATAAACATCGATCCACTGTACTTCCAGCACGATCGTCCCGCGCGCACCCGATTTCAGCGACGCATCGAAGCTCAAAAATTCCGGCGACAGAATGGTCGAGATGTTGAGATTGACACTGAACGAGGTCGCGATCGCCGGATCGTCATTGCGCATCAGCAGCGCCAGCATGCGCTTGTCGAGCGTTTCGGTCAGATATTGGAACAGCCAGCGATTGGCCAAGATGTCGAAATTCGGCAGCACCTGCTTTTGCAGGTCGGCGATCGAAATGAACAGTTCGCGGAACAGCGCCTGGGGCATCTGATTGGCCAGCACCGCGTAGACCGCTTGGC
>JAXDMU010000234.1:0-21370 GCA_034665905.1 Aliidongia sp.
GGTGCTCGCCCTCGATTGTTCCGGTGCGGCGTGTTCGGCAGCGCTCTGGCTTGACGGCGCGCTCGCGGCAGAGCGCTTCGCGGCGATGGCGCGCGGCCAGGCCGAGGCGTTGATGCCGCAGATCCGGGATGTCATGACCGAGGGCGGTCTGGATTTTTCTGCGCTCGACGTCATTGCGACGACCGTCGGTCCCGGCTCCTTCACCGGGTTGCGGCTGGGGCTGGCTGCAGCGCGTGGGCTTGCGCTCGCGGCGGTGCGGCCCTTGGTGGCGGTGACGGCGTTCGAGGCGCTGCTGGCCGGGCTGTCCGACGAACGACGCGGCGCGCGGATGGTAGCGGTCGCCATCGACAGCCGGCGCGGGCCGGTCTTCGTCCAGCTGTTCGATACGAGCCGTTCACCCGTCGAATCGCCGGTTTCGATCGATCCGACGGAACTCGACCGCTGGCTGCCGCCCGATGCACTGGTCGTCGTGACCGACACGGCATTGCCGCCGATGGGGCCGGACCGGCTGCTGTGCCGCGCCGCGATCCACGCTGGTGACATCGCCCGTCTGGCCGCCGGGTTCGGATCGTCGGGGATCGGTCGCCTGGCGCCTGTGCCACTCTATCTGCGCGCGCCCGACGTCACTTTGCCGCAGCGGAAAACGCTGCTGTGAAACCCAATGGCATCCGCATCCGGCCACTTGGGCCGCTCGACCTGCCCTTTGCGGTCCAAATTCACCGTGACGCGTTCGGCGTCGAGGCCTGGGATGCGAGCGCGATCGCCGATATCCTGGCAATGCCGGGTGCGGCCGGCCGAATCGCGGTCGACGGTCTGCTGGGCGATCATCGTCCTCTCGGCTTTTCCCTGCTGCTTTTGGTCGCCAACGATGCCGAACTGCTGACAGTTGCGGTCGCCTCGCCCGCCCGCCGCCGTCGGGTCGGCACCGCGCTGATCGAGGATTTCCTCGATATCGGCACCGAGGCCGGGGCGGCCAATGCCTTTCTCGAGGTTGCCGAAGACAACATCCCGGCCCAACGCCTGTATGGCCGGCTCGGCTTCCGCCAGGAGGGTGTGCGGCGGGACTACTACCGCCGTCCCGGCAACAAGCGCGTGGCCGCTCATCTTTTACGGCGACGTCTGCCGTAATCGAGATGCACCGGCCACCCGGCTTCGCTCGATCCGACCTCTCCTGCCGAGCGCGTAATGTCTGGCTTTTTTCGGACAGCAGCACTTTTGCGGGAATGTGGATTGCAGGAATTTCCAGTATTTCTTATTGTTTCGCCTCGACGGCTGGCCTATGTTGTGAAACTCGAATTACCTTAAGGCAATGAAGCATGACTGAAGATTTCAACGCAGTGAACTTGCTGGGACTGACCACTGAGATCGTTGCGGCGCATGTCTCCAATAACGCAGTCGGGACGGACGAACTGCCTGTGCTGATCAGTGAAATCCATCGCTCGCTGGCAGCACTCGGCACTGTGCCGGAGCCGGTGCTGGAGCGGTTGCAGCCGGCAATTTCGGTGAAGAAGTCGGTCACGCCCGATTTCATCATCTGCCTCGAAGATGGCAAGAAGCTGAAGATGCTCAAGCGGCATTTGAAGACGGCCTATGACATGACGCCGGAGGATTATCGCGAACGCTGGAACCTTCCGCCCGATTATCCGATGGTCGCCCCGAACTACGCTCTTCAGCGCAGCAAGCTGGCCAAGGAGATCGGGCTGGGTACGCGCGCGCGCCGCGACGCCTGAAATCCGGCAAGGTCCGGGGGGAAGGGCGGCGGGTCGCTTGCCCTGTTTCCCCATGATCCGCAGGGATAGGGGTTGCGCGAAACGATGGGGTCTGTGCGCCTGATGCCGGTAGGCTCCGGCGCCCAGATCCGGTATAGTTCGGCGTTTGCAGAACAGCGAATAGCGGATTGACGGATGATTTCGCGCCTCGAACGTATTTGTATCGAAAAGGGACTGAAAATGACGGATCAGCGCCGGGTCATTGCCCGCGTGCTGTCCGAAGCCGACGACCATCCCGATGTCGAAGCCGTCTATCGCCGGGCGACGCTGGTCGATGCCCGCATCAGCATCGCCACCGTCTACCGCACGGTTCGGCTGTTCGAGGATGCGAGCATCCTGGAGCGCCATGATTTCGGCGATGGCCGTGCCCGCTACGAGGAACGCTCGAACGATCATCACGATCATCTGATTGATGTTCAAAGCGGTCAGGTGATCGAATTTCAGAACGAAGCGATCGAGGAATTGCAGCGCGGCGTGGCCGAAAAGCTGGGTTACAAGCTGGTCGGTCACCGACTCGAACTCTATGCCGTACCGGTGAATAGCCGGCACGAGCAGAGCTGAGCTACCATGCTCGTCGAGCGGCTGCGAAGCGCTGGTGCCGCTTGATCAACGTCACCGCCCATCTGCTCAGTTTCGTCCGGCTGGTCGCCTATCTCAGTTTTACCTTGTCTCTGGTGCCGCTTCAGGCGCTGGCTGTGGCGCGGCGCTGGCGGATGGTGGTGACGCTGGCGGTGCTCTATAACCGCTGCGCCACCGCGATACTTGGGTTTCGCGTGGAAGTTCGGGGCCGCCGGCTGACGGATGAGCCGGTACTTTATGTCGCCAACCATGTTTCCTATGCCGATATACTGGTGCTCGGCTCGGTGATTCCGGGCGCCTTCATTGCCAAGGCCGAGGTCGGCACTTGGCCGTTCTTCGGCATGCTGGCGCGGCTACAGCGCACTGTCTTCGTCGATCGGCGCGTGCGCAGTGCGGCCGAGCAGCGCGATAGCTTGGCCGCACGGCTGCATGAGGGAGGCAATCTGATTCTGTTCCCGGAAGGGACCAGCAATGACAGCCTGCATGTCCGGCCGTTCAAAAGCTCGCTCTTTGCGGTGGCCGAGGCCAAACCGGGCGGCCGGGCGCTGCCGGTTCAGCCGGTCGGCATTGCCTATACCCGGGTGAACGGCATTCCGCTCTGGCGCCACATGCGGCCGTTCATCGCCTGGTATGGCGACATGGAACTGGCCGGGCATTTGTGGCGCTTGTTGGGTCTTGGTGCCATCGATGTCGTGGTACAATTCCACCCACCCGTGACGATCGAGCAGTTCGGCTCGCGCAAGAAACTCGCCGATCATTGCTGGCGCGTCATCTCCGAGGGGGTCGCCGCCGCCAATGCCGGACGGCTGCCGACGATCGAGGCCCCCCCGCAAGCGGCAGAGCCGGCGGCCCTGATCGGCGCCGCCGCCGCGACCTTGCCGCGGTGATGAGATCGCCATGACCAACCGGACGGAGCGCGCGATCAAGAAGCTCTATATCAAGACCTATGGCTGCCAGATGAACGTCTATGATTCGGCGCGCATGGTCGATGTGCTGGCGCCGCTGGGCTTCATTCCGGCCGACGCGCCGGACGGTGCCGATATGGTGATTCTCAATACCTGCCATATCCGCGAAAAGGCCGCCGACAAGCTGTTCTCCGATCTGGGCCGCCTGAAACCGCTGAAGCAGGCGCAGGATGGTGCGATGATCATCGCGGTGGCCGGCTGTGTGGCGCAGGCCGAAGGGGCCGAGATCATGCGCCGCGCGCCCTATGTCGACATCGTGCTCGGTCCCCAGACCTACCATCGCCTGCCCGAACTGGTCGCGCGCGCCAGCCGTTCGCGCACCGGCGTGCTCGACACCGAGTTTCCGGCCGAATCCAAATTCGATTTCCTGCCGGAATCGCAGCAGGCACCGGGCGTGTCGGCCTTTCTGTCGGTGCAGGAGGGCTGTGACAAATTCTGTACCTTCTGCGTGGTGCCTTATACTCGCGGCGCCGAATATTCCCGGCCGGCCGAAGCCGTGTTGGCGGAAGCGCGCCGGTTGGTTGCGGCGGGTGCGCGCGAACTGATTCTGTTGGGCCAGAACGTCAATGCCTATCATGGCGACGCCCCCGATGGCGGCGTCTGGGGCCTGGGCCGGCTGCTCCGCGCGCTCGCGGAAATTCCCGACCTGCTGCGCTTGCGCTACACCACGTCGCACCCGCGCGATGTCGATGACGAACTGATCGACGTTCACGGCGCGCTGCCGCAATTGATGCCGTTCCTGCATCTTCCGGTGCAGTCGGGCAGTGATCGCGTGCTGGAGGCGATGAATCGCAAGCACACCGCCAACGATTATCGGCGGACCATCGGCCGTTTGCGTGATGCCCGGCCGGATATCGCCTTCTCGTCCGATTTCATCGTGGGGTTTCCGGGCGAGAGCGATGCCGATTTCCGGGCGACCCTTGATCTGGCCGCCGAGATCGGCTTTGCCAGCGCCTTTTCCTTTCGTTATTCGCCCCGGCCCGGGACGCCGGCCGCCCTCATGGATTCGGCCGTCCCGGAACATGTTGCTCAGACGCGGCTGCTCGAGTTGCAGGATTTGCTCGAAAAGCAGCAACGCGCCTTCAATGCGGCGCAAATCGGACGGGTGCTTCCGGTGTTGTTCGAAAAGCCGGGCCGGCATGACGGCCAGCTGATCGGTCGCAGCCCCTATGCTCAGGGCGTTCATGCGGCGGCACCGGATCACCGGATCGGGCGGATCGCGGATGTCCAGATTATAGACTCCACGCTCAACAGCCTCGGCGGCGAGTTGCCGCGGGCCGGCGAGACGGATTGCGCCGCATGACGCAGACCGTACCCTCCGGCAAGGTGCCGCGCCCGGTTCGGCCCGAAGCGCCGATGCACATGCAGTTCGATGATAATAGCCTGTTGCCACCGCTTTTCGGCGAGCGCGATCAGAATCTCGACCGCATTGAGCGCCAACTGGGCGTGTCGCTGGTGCCGCGCGGCAATATCGTCGCGATCGGCGGGGCGGCCTCGTCGATCGAGCGCGCGCGCTCGGTGCTGGGCGGCCTTTATGACCGGCTGAAGCGCGGACTGCCGGTCGATCTGGCGGATGTCGATGCCGCATTGCGCTTGACCGAAGCACCGACAACCGACTCCGGCGACACGCTGCCGCTGCTTCCCGAGCCGGCGTCGATCCGCACGCGCAAGCGCCAGATCTCGGCGCGAAGCGTGGCCCAGGGCGAGTATATCCGCGCTTTGCGCGACCATGCGCTGGTCTTCGGCCTGGGGCCGGCCGGTACCGGCAAGACCTATCTCGCCGTCGCCGCCGCGGTCGATATGCTGATGACCGGACAGGTTCAGCGGATCATCTTGTCGCGTCCGGCGGTCGAGGCCGGCGAAAGGCTGGGTTTCCTGCCCGGCGATCTCAAGGAAAAGGTCGATCCCTATCTCCGCCCGCTTTACGATGCGCTGCACGACATGTTGCCGGGCGACCAGATCATCAAGCGCCTGGGCAATGGCGATATCGAGGTCGCCCCGCTCGCCTTCATGCGCGGCCGCACGCTGGCCCACGCATTTGTTATCCTCGACGAGGCGCAGAACACCACGCCGGTGCAGATGAAGATGTTCCTGACCCGGTTGGGCGAGGGCGCGCGCATGGCCGTGACCGGCGATCTCAGTCAGATCGATCTGCCGCGCGGCACGCGCTCGGGCCTTACCGACGCGCTGGAAACGCTGGATGGCGTCGAGGGCATCGGCATGGTCAAATTCACCGAGGCCGACGTGGTTCGCCACCCGCTCGTCATGCGCATCGTGCGTGCCTATGAGGCGCGCGACCGCGCACATCGCGCGGCCGAGACCGGCGGGACGGAGACCCCTTCCGCCTAAATCATGACCAGCGACCGCGATCACGGGACCGAAACCATCGCCATCGACCTCCTGATCGAGGCGGATGGCTGGAGCAGCGCATTAGGCGACGCCGAGGCGGTGGTCGTGCGTGCCGCGCGCGCGGCCTGCGTGGGTCTGGACGCGGCCACGATCAGCGTGCTGCTGACCGACGATCACGCGATGCAGGCGCTCAACAACGAATGGCGCGGTCAGGACAAGCCGACCAATGTGCTGTCCTTTCCGGCGACGCAAACGCGCGCGGGCGAAATACCGAGACCGGAATTCCCCGGCGTGCCGCTCGAACTGGGTGATATCGCACTGGGATTCGAGATTTGCCGGCGCGAGGCCGTGGCGCAGGGCAAGCCTCTGGCCCACCATGTCGAACATCTGGTGGTCCATGGCGTGCTGCATCTGCTGGGCTACGACCATCAGGACGAGGTGGAAGCCGAGCAGATGGAGAGTCTCGAAACCCGGATTCTGAGCACGCTGGGTATCCCCGATCCCTATGCCGTGCCACCGGACGGCGATGACTGACACCCCGCCCGCCAACCGTCCGGAAGGACGCTCGCTGTGGGACCGGCTGCGGCGCTGGCGAATTTTCCCACCCGATGCCGGCCCCGAGGAACCGGGCTCGCAGACGGTGGAAGAAGCGATCGAACAGAATGAGCGGCAGCTCATCGAGAATGTGCTGCGGCTGAAGGATCTCGCCGCGTGGGACGTGATGGTGCCGCGTGTCGATATCATCGCGATCGATGTCGATACCGATTTTGCCGAAGTGGTTCGCCGCATGGTCGAAGAGGGCCATTCGCGCCTGCCGGTCTATCAGGACGATCTCGACCACATCATCGGCATGGCCCATGTCAAGGATGTGCTGGGTTTTGTCGCAGCCGGCCGCAGTACTACCGTGCAGAAGCTGGTGCGTAAGGTGCTGTTCGTGGCACCGTCGACGCGCGTCCTCGACCTGTTGTCGCAAATGCGGATCGAGCGCGTTCATATGGCCTTCGTGGTCGATGAATTCGGCGGCATCGATGGTTTGATCACCATTGAGGATTTGGTCGAGGAAATCGTCGGCGAGATCGAGGACGAGCACGACCAGACCGAACCGGTTCATGTCATGGAACGGCCGGACGGCAGCCTGATCGTCGACGCCCGCACGCCGATCGAGGATCTGGAGGCGCAACTCAACCTCAAACTGCTGCCGCCGGGCATGGAAGAAGAGATCGATACGGCGGGCGGTCTCATCTTCATGCTGGCCGGACGCGTGCCCAATCGGGGCGAAACGATCGGGCACCCGGCCGGCCTGCTGTTCGACGTGCTCGACGCCGATCAGCGGCGGGTCCGCCGCCTGCGCGTGCGCCGGAGCGGGGATAGTGCGGACGATCATGCCTGAGACTGCTGCATTCCGGCTCGCCGACCGGGGGTGGCGGACGGTGCTGCCGCGACTGGCCGATCAGGTCCGGCGCCGCACAGGCTGGCGCCGGGCGGTCCTTGCGCTGCTGCTTGGCCTGCTGGCCGCCCCGGCGATGCCGCCGTTCAATCTCGTGCCGCTGCTGGTGCCGAGCTTCACCGGCCTCTTGTGGCTGCTGGATGGCGCGCCGACGCGACGGCGCGCCGGCGTCGATGGCTGGCTGTGGGGCATGGGATTCTTCGTCCCCAATCTCAGCTGGGTGGCGGCGGCGATGTTCGTCGATCTGGCCCAATTCTGGTGGATGATTCCGGTTTCCGTTCTGGGCCTGCCCGCCGCCGTAAGCCTGTTCTCCGCCGCCGCCTGCGCCCTCTGCCGCGCGCTGCCGGCGCGCGGTCTCGGCCGGATCTGGCTTTTCGCGATCTGCTGGACGCTCGCGGAATGGCTGCGCGGCCGCATCCCGTTCGGCGGCTTCCCCTGGGCGTTGATCGGTTATGCCTGGTCGAGCGACTCGGCGGTGGCGCTCGATCTGATGCAGACGGCGTCGCTGTTCGGCGTCTATGGGCTGGGATTCTTCACCGTGCTGATCGCCGCTTCCCCCGCCCGATTCGGCGATTCCCTTCCGGTCGATGGTTCATTCTGGAAGCGCCTCGACGGCGTCGCTCTGGCTGCGGTTCTTTTGCTGGCGGGAATCCTTTGGGGTGCGGAACGGCTCGCCCACGGCGTTGCCGGCGATGTCCCGGGCGTACAGCTGCGCATCGTTCAGACCGATGTGGCCAACCGCAACGACGGTCAGGACCGCCGGCTTCGCCTGGACAGGACCGTGGCACTGGCGCGCCGGCCGGGCGCCGAAGCGGCGACCGCCCAGATCTGGCCGGAATCCGCGGTGGATTATTACCTCGACGATCAGCCGCAGCTTGCGGCCGCAATCGGCGCATTGACACCACCCGACGGGCTCGTCCTGACCGGGACCGTGTTGGCCCATCGGGACCGCGGCACCGAGCACGAAACCAACAGCGTGGCCGCCCTCTCGCCGAAGGGCGGCATCGTGGGGAGCTACGATAAGGCCCATCTTGTGCCGTTCGGCGAATACATTCCGTTGCGCTGGCTGCTTGGCTTCATTCCGGCCGTGGCCGAGCGCGGATCGGGTTGGGCGACGGGCCCCGGTGCGCGGACGCTGCACCTGCCAAACCTGCCGCCGGTTGCAGTTATCATCTGCTACGAGGCGGTGTTCCCGCATGCGGTCATCGACGAGGCAGACCGACCGGGTTGGCTGCTGAACGACACCAACGATGCGTGGTTCGGCCGCAGTATCGGCCCCGATCAGCATTTTGCCCTGGCTCGGCTTCGCACCGTTGAAGAAGGATTGCCGTTGATTCGTGCGGCTAATGGGGGAATTTCCGGTGTCGTCGATGCCTATGGACGGCGCGTGATCACCCTGCCGCCGGGCCAAGAAGCCGCCCTTGATGTCAAACTACCGGTGGCGCTTCCGACAAACACGCCTTACGGGACCGCCGGCGACGCGCCGCTTCTTTTGATAGTACTTCTTACTCTTCTTACGAGCGCTAGGCGGTTCATGAAGCTGAGTGAAAATCGTTACTGAAGTGGTATTAGTTGAGTAACTTGAATTCTTGACGATCTCCCGGTCTTGATCTATTGCTGAAAAGCTAATTTCGAGAACGTACCGATCATGCCAGCAGATTTTCCGCGCAAGCGACCCGTTCGTCGGCGCCCCAAATTAGATCAGCCTAATCCGATCGATGCCCATGTCGGCCAGCGCGTCCGGCTTCGCCGGATATTGCTCGGACTCAGCCAGGAACGGCTGGGAGAGGCCATCGGGCTGACCTTCCAGCAAATCCAGAAATATGAACGGGGCACCAACCGGATCAGTGCCAGCCGCTTGTGGGAGCTGTCCACGGTGCTCGACGTGCCGGTGCAGTTCTTTTTTGGGGAATTGGCTGCTGAGACGCTGGCGCAAATGACTGTCATCACGTCGCGCGAAGTTGTCGCCGCCCCCGATGGCTTTGCCGTTTCCACCGGTCCCGGGCCAGGCACGCGGCCGGAGACGCTCGACCTCATGCGGGCGTTCGATCGCATCCCCGCAGCCGGCACGCGCCAGCGGCTGTGCGAACTGACAAAGATCATTGCTGCCGAATTCGAGAACAAATCCGCCGACGAACCATCCTGATCCATTACGCCGGGGAGATTTGCGCCGGACCACTGCGATGCCTCTTGACGGGGGGAGCAGCCTCTCGCATGAAGGAGACGTCCGCCAGCCCATGGTGGCCCCATCGTCATGCTGCCAGCGCCGACGCCGCCTAGACTCGACGGCTCGCCGCTCAGGAAAGGATCGAGCTTGTCCAAGACCGATTACGTATTCACGAGCGAGTCCGTGTCCGAGGGGCATCCGGACAAGGTTTGCGATCGGATCTCCGATACCATCGTCGATACCTATCTCGCGGCCGACCCCTATGCGCGGATCGCGGTCGAAACCCTGGCGACGACCAATCGCATCGTGCTGGCCGGCGAAGTGCGCGGCCCGGCATCGGTGACGCATGACCATCTGATCGAAGCCGCGCGCCGCGCCGTTCGCGAGATCGGTTATGAACAGACCGGCTTCCATTGGAAGAACGCCGAAGTCCAATGCTACGTCCATGAGCAGTCGGCCGATATCGCGCAGGGCGTCGATGCCGCCGGCAACAAGGACGAAGGGGCTGGCGATCAGGGCATCATGTTCGGCTACGCGGTGCGCGAGACCGAAGATCTGATGCCAGCGCCGCTCTATTACGCTCACAATATCCTGCGGTCGCTGGCCGAAGCGCGCCATTCCAGCGCGACGCCGCACCTCGGTCCCGATGCCAAGAGTCAGGTCAGCCTGCAATATGTCAACGGCAAGCCGGTACGGGCGACTTCGATCGTCGTCTCGACGCAGCATTCCGAAGCGGTCGATGTCGCCGAAGTGCGCGAGATCGTGCGCCCGCATGTGCTGAAATTCCTGCCGGAAGGCTGGATGTGCGACGAAGAGCATTTCTACGTCAATCCGACTGGCCGTTTCGTCATCGGCGGCCCCGATGGTGATGCCGGTGTGACCGGCCGCAAGATCATCGTCGATACTTATGGCGGTGCGGCCCCCCATGGCGGTGGCGCCTTTTCCGGCAAGGACCCGACCAAGGTCGATCGCTCGGCGGCCTACGCCGCCCGCTATCTGGCCAAGAACGTCGTGGGTGCGGGCCTGGCCGAACGCTGCACCATCCAGCTTGCCTATGCGATCGGCGTGGCGCGCCCGTTGTCGGTCTATATCGACACGGCCGGTACCGGCCAGGTCGATGAAGCAAAGCTTGCGATGGTCCTCCAGCAATTGGTCGATCTCAGCCCGCGCGGCATTCGCACGCATCTCGGCCTCAATCGGCCGATCTATGCCCGCACCTCAAGCTACGGTCATTTCGGCCGCAAGCCCGAGGCCGATGGCGGATTCTCGTGGGAAAAGCTCGATCTGGTCGATCAGCTCAAAGCGGCGTTCTGACAAAGTGACCGATAATCCGCCCGGCTTTGCCGGGCGGCGCGACCGTTTGCATGGCCGGCGGCATGGTCACAAGCTGCGCCCAGGCCAGCAGGCGCGGCTCGAGACGGGACTGACGGCGCGGCGGACGAATGTCGCGTCGATCGCCGCGAGCGGTCCCGCCGGCATCTTCCCGTCCCCGCCCCGCGAAGTCTGGTTGGAAGTCGGTTTCGGCGGTGGCGAGCACATCGCCTGGCAGGCCGCACGGAACCCGGACATCGGATTGATCGGCTGCGAAGTGTTCGAGACCGGCATCGTGACCTTGCTGGCCCATCTCGACGAATCGCCGCACGACAATGTCCGTATTTTGGTCGACGACGCCCATTTGGCCCTCGATGTCTTGCCCGAGGCGAGCTTGGCGCGTGCCTTTATTCTGTTTCCAGATCCCTGGCCCAAGACGCGTCACCACAAGCGCCGTTTCGTGTCGCCTGCCACGATGGACGCGCTGGCACGGGTGCTGCGCCCTGGTGCCGAATTGCGTCTGGCGACCGACGATGTCAAATATCTCAGGGTGATGCTGGAGGTAGCCTGCGGCCATCCGGACTTCGAATGGCTGGCGCGCCGGCCGGCCGACTGGCGTGAACGGCCGGTCGATTGGCCCCAGACGCGCTACGAGGCCAAGGCGATCAGCCAGGACCGTCCGCCCGCCTTTTTGCGCTTGGTCCGGCGTCCCCACGCGGGGTAACCGTCTTCCATACCGGTATTGCTGAAGTTCCAGAGCAGGTCCCAATCATCGGATTGGGTGAAGGTGCCCTTCCTCCATAAATAAAGCGCGTTCCGATCGAATTGACCGGAACGCGCTTCAAAATTCTCCGCCCTCTCTACCCAAAACGGCAGAGAGGGCGGGACGACATTACTCTTCCGCGGTCTCGGCCGTATCGGCCTCTTCCTCGGAATCACCGTCATCCGTACCATCGGTCTTGTCCGTGCGGGCACGCATCGCGGCCCCCAGGATGTCGCCCAGGCTGGCGCCGGAATCCGACGAGCCGTATTCGGCCATCGCCTTCTTTTCTTCGTCGACTTCGCGAGCCTTGATCGACAGCGTGACCTTGCGTGTGGCCTTGTCCATCGCCGTGACCTTGGCATCGACCTTTTCGCCGATGGCGAAGCGGTCGGGCCGCTGCTCGCTGCGATCGCGTGACAGTTCCGATTTGCGGATGAAACCGGGCATGCCGTCGGCCGAGGTGACTTCGAGACCGTTTTCGGTGACCTGGGTCACCGTGCAGGTCACGACATCGCCCTTCTTGAGCTTGGCCAGGCTCTCGACATAGGGGTCTTCCGAGAGTTGCTTGATACCGAGCGAGATGCGCTCTTTCTCGATATCGACATCGAGCACCCTGACCCGGACCGTGTCGCCCTTCTTGTAGTCCTGAACGGCTTCTTCGCCGGCGCGGGCCCAGTCGAGATCCGACAGATGGACCATGCCGTCGATGTCGCCAGGCAGCCCCACGAACAGGCCGAACTCGGTGATGTTCTTGATCTCGCCCTCAAGCTCGGACTCGACCGGATGCTGCTCGATGAAGCTGTCCCAGGGATTGGCCAGGGTCTGCTTCAGGCCGAGCGAGATGCGGCGCTTGGACGGATCGACATCGAGCACCATGATTTCGACTTCTTGCGATGTCGAAACGATCTTGCCCGGGTGCACGTTTTTCTTGGTCCAGGACATTTCCGAGACGTGGACGAGACCCTCGACACCCGGCTCCAACTCGACGAAGGCGCCGTAATCGGTGATGTTGGTGACACGACCGGTATAGCGGGCACCCGCCGGGTATTTCAGATCGACGCCTTCCCACGGATCGGCTTCGAGTTGCTTCATGCCGAGCGAAATGCGCTGTGTTTCCGGATTGAAGCGGATGACCTGCACCTTGACCGACTGGCCGATATGCAGCGCTTCCGACGGGTGGTTGATGCGGCGCCACGCGATGTCGGTGACATGCAGCAGACCATCGACGCCGCCCAGATCGACGAACGCGCCGTAATCCGTGATGTTCTTGACCACGCCGTTGAGGATCTGGCCTTCCTTGAGGTTGGCGACCAGTTCCGAACGGGCCTCGGCCCGGCTTTCCTCGAGTACGGCGCGGCGCGACACGACGATATTGCCGCGCGAGCGATCCATCTTGAGGATCTGGAAGGGTTGCGGCGTGCCGATCAGCGGCGTGATGTCGCGCACCGGCCGGATATCGACCTGGCTGCCCGGCAGGAACGCCACGGCACCGGACAGATCGACGGTGAAGCCACCCTTGACCCGGCCGAAGATCACGCCGGTCACGCGCTCATTGGCGGTGAAGCTCTTTTCCAGGAGCGTCCAGGCTTCCTCGCGGCGGGCCTTTTCACGGCTGAGCTGGGCTTCGCCGTGCTTGTCCTCCATGCGTTCGAGATACACTTCGACGATATCGCCGACCTTGATCTCGGCGGGCTTGCCGGGGACGGAAAATTCCTTGAGCGGGACGCGGCCTTCGGATTTGAGGCCGACATCGATCAGCACCATGTCGTTTTCGACCGCGATGACGTGGCCCTTGACGACCGTGCCTTCGAGGCTGGAGGATGTACCGAGCGATTCATCGAGAAGGGCGGCGAAGCTCTCCTTGACATGGGACTCGGCGTGAATTGCAGAAGCCATCGGCTCTCCTAGATCCCAAACGATTCAAACCGGTTCGCCTGGGATCGCGGCGAGCCGGCCGACTGCCGACGAGAGCGGGTGCGGCGGTAAAGACCCGTATTCAGAAAAACATCGTGACCGGCCCGCGGTGAGCGGGGCCGGGAAAAGAGCGGCACCAGCTTGGGCGACCGTGACCTCTAAGGGGGGCGACTCTATACTCTCCGGCCCGCGTTGCCGCAACTGCTTAGGCGAGGCAATGTCCGAAACGCTGCGGTGTCACGCGGGCCGGATCGCGGAAAATGCAGCGGGTGCGAACAACGCTTCGATCAGCGGGGCGATTCGGGCGAAAACCGCGTCGGCATCGAGCGAAGTGGTATCGACCAGGATGGCGTCGGCGGCGGGCTTCATCGGCGCCGAGGCGCGTGTGCTGTCCCGGGCATCGCGCGCCTGAAGATCGGCCAGCACCGCCGCCAGCAACGAGGTTTCGCCGCGTTCGGCCAGTTCCTTATGGCGCCTCTGCGCCCGCGTTGCATCGCTCGCGGTAATGTAGAGCTTCAGTGCGGCCTGCGGACAGACCACCGTACCGATATCGCGCCCATCCAGTACCGCGCCGCGTTTGCCGCCGGGGGGGCGGGCGGCGAAGCCGCGCTGGAAATCCAGCAAGGCGGCGCGTACCGGGGGATGGACCGCCACGACCGACGAAGCGCGGGCGACATCCTGGTCACGCAGCCGCGAATCGGCCAGGCTTTCCGGGTCGAGTCGCCGCGCGCAGTCCGCCGCCGCCGCCGCGTCGGCCGGATCGTGCCCGGCAGTCAGCACATCGCGCCCGACCGCGCGATAGAGTGCGCCGGTATCGAGATAGGCCAGCGCGAAATGGTCGGCCAACCGCCGCGCGAGCGTGCCCTTGCCCGAGGCGGCGGGGCCGTCGATGGCGATGGTGACGCCGGTCACGATGCAACCTCGATCATGGCGCCCAGACCGCGCATCAGCCCGGCGAAGTCCGGAAAGCTGGTCTCGATCGTCGCGCCGTCATCGATCGAAACCGGCGCGACCGCGGCCGTACCCAGCACGAGAAAGGCCATGGCGATGCGGTGATCGAGCCGGGCCTCGATCCGGCCGCCGCCGGGCGGCTTGCCGCCGCAGCCTTCGACGATCAGCGTCGAGCCCTCGATCACGACCTTGACGCCGCAGGCTGTCAAACCGGCCGCGACCGCGGCGAGCCGGTCGCTCTCCTTGACCCGAAGTTCGTCGAGCCCATGCATCGTGGTGCGGCCCGTGGCACAGGCGGCGGCGACTGCCAGAATCGGATATTCGTCAATCATGCTGGGCGCCCGTGCCGCCGGCACCGTGACGCCGGTCAGCCGGCTTGCCCGGATGTGCAGATCGCCGACCGGTTCGTCGCCGGAAACCCGCCGATTGGCGATCGTGATCGACGCGCCCATCTCGCTCAATGTCTCGATCAGCCCGTTGCGCAGCGGGTTCAGGCCGATATTCTCCAGCACCAGATCGGAGCCGTCCGACAGCAGCGCCGCAACCAGCGGAAAGGCGGCCGATGACGGATCGCCCGGCAGATCGAGCGTCGCCGGTACCAGTTCGGGCTGGCCCTCAAGCGCGATCAACCGGGCACCATCCGCGGTCGTCTCGACCGATATTTCGGCACCGAAATGACGCAGCATCCGCTCGCTATGATCGCGGGTCGGTACCGGTTCGATCACGATGGTGCGGCCCGGCGTATTCAGACCGGCCAGCAGGATCGCCGATTTCACCTGAGCCGAGGCGACGGGCAGCCGGTATTCGATCGGGATCGGCGACGCGGCACCGATTACCGCCAGCGGCAAAAGCGATCCGGCACGGCCGACGAATTGCGCCCCCATCCGTTCCAGCGGCCGGGTGACCCGCGCCATCGGCCGACGGGTCAGCGACGCGTCGCCGGTAAAGATCGTCGTGATCGGGTGGGTCGCGACCAGCCCCATCAGTAGCCGTACCCCGGTGCCGGAATTGCCGAGATCGAGCACGCGGTCGGCCTCGGCCAGACCGCCGATGCCGATGCCGTCGATGGCCCAGATACCGTTACCCGGCCGCTCGATTCGGGCACCCAGAGCCACCATCGCGGCGGCCGTGGCCCGCACATCCTCGCCATCGAGCAAGCCTTTGATCGTGGTGCGCCCAACCGCGAGCCCTCCCAGAATGAGGGCGCGGTGGGACATGGATTTGTCGCCCGGAATGCGCGTTCGGCCGGTCAACGGCCCGCCCGGGCGGCCGATCAGCGGGGTTGCGAGAGGCGTCACGACGTCGATACACTCCGATTGGGCATAATGCGACCGGGCCGCACGCGATGGCCGCGACCACGATCAGGCGCGCTTACAGTATTTTCATTTTGACAGGCGCGGGCGATCATGGCAATTGCCGCCATCCGAATTCCCCAAAAGTGACGAGATGGAGTTTCCGGTGGCGAATCCCGAATGGGGCATCAAGCGCGTCTGCCAGAATTGCAGCACCAAGTTTTACGACTTGCAGCGCGAGCCGATCATCTGCCCGAAATGTCAGACCGAATTCGACCCCGAGGCGTTCCTGAAAACCCGTCGGGCACGCCCGGTGGTCGCCGACAAGGAACAGGCTGCGGTACCGGCAAAGGCGGCGGCCACGGATGTCGAGGATCTCGATCTCGAGGATGCCGAGGTGTTGGAGGAGGATGACGTCGTCGGCGCCACGGGCGACGCCGACGACGAGGAAGACGAGGATCTGATCGAGGACGCGTCGGAACTCGGCGAGGACGAGGACGACATGGCCGAGGTCATCGAGAATGTCGATGAAGAGGAAGAACGCTGACACCGGTGTGCAGCGGGCGCATGAAAGGCACATCGGGCCTGCGCATTTTCTCCTTGCGCACGGGCCGGCGCGGAAATAGGTTCGCGCTCCCGATTACGGGGTCATAGCTCAGTTGGTAGAGCGCTACAATGGCATTGTAGAGGTCTGCGGTTCGATTCCGCATGGCTCCACCATATTTTAGAAGGGCTTAGCTGGAAACGGCTAAGCCCTTTTTCGTGGCTGGCTACCAGGCTTGGCCGGGTCAGCACGGCCGGGGACCGGCGATGGGCGGAAATCCGGGGACCGGTGATGTGCGGAAATAAGGCTGTGCCCGGCGGCACTTCGGCTACACTCCCGCGCGCTTGCGGTTGTCGGGACAGAAATTCGATGCAGACGATCATTGTGACGGGCGGGGCGGGGTTCATCGGATCGGCGGTGATCCGGCTGCTGCTGGGCGCAACCGAGGCGGTCGTGGTGAATCTCGATAAGCTGACCTATGCCGCCAATCCGCTGGCGCTCGAAGGAGCGGAGCGGCATGCGCGCTACCGGTTCGAAGAGGCCGATATCGCCGACCGGGCGGCGATGCGCGCGATCCTGGCGAAGCACCGGCCCGACGCGATCATGCATCTGGCGGCCGAAACCCATGTCGATCGCTCGATCGACGGACCGGCGGATTTCATCCAGACCAATATTCTCGGCACCTATACGCTGCTTGAGGCGGCGCGCAACTATTGGTCCGGCCTTCCCGCAGCGCAGGCGGCGCGGTTCCGCTTTCACCATGTCTCGACCGACGAGGTGTTCGGCTCGCTCGGCCCTGACGGTCTCTTCACCGAGACCACCGCCTACGACCCGACCTCGCCCTACTCCGCCTCCAAGGCGGCGTCCGATCATCTGGTGCGCGCCTGGCACGCGACCTATGGTCTGCCGGTCGTGCTGTCGAACTGCTCGAACAATTACGGGCCCTGGCAGTTTCCCGAAAAACTGATCCCGTTGATGATCGCCAAGGCGCTGCGGCGCGAGGCACTGCCGGTCTATGGCCGGGGCGAGAATATTCGCGATTGGCTGCATGTCGATGATCACGCCCGCGCTCTATGGCTGGTCCTGGAGCGCGGGCGCCTCGGCGAAAGCTATAATGTCGGCGGCCGGGCCGAGCGGCGAAACATCGACGTGGTCGGCGCGATCTGCGATCTGGTCGATGAACTGGCCGGCGGCACGCCGCGCCGGGCACTCATCACCCATGTCGCCGACCGGCCGGGCCATGACCGGCGCTATGCGATCGATGCCTCGAAGATCGAAGCCGAGCTGGGCTGGCGCCCCGAGGAGAGTTTCGAAAGCGGCTTGCGCGCGACCGTGCGCTGGTATCTCGATCATCAGGATTGGTGGCAGGCGATCGACCATTATCGCCAGGACCGCCTCGGTCTCGCCGCGGGGGCGGCACGATGAAGGGCATCATCCTGGCCGGCGGCGCCGGCACGCGGCTCTATCCGATCACGCGGGTCGTCTCCAAGCAGCTGCTGCCCGTTTACGACAAACCGATGATCTATTACCCGCTCTCGACCCTGATGCTCGCCGGGATTCGCGAGATCCTGATCATTACCACCCCGGCCGATGTCGAGCCGTTCCGCGAATTGCTGGGTGACGGGGCGAAATGGGGTATCCGGCTCGATTACGCGGTTCAGCCGAAACCGGAAGGGCTGGCCCAGGCCTTCATCATCGGCCGCGACTTCGTCGGTACCGACCGGGTCGCGCTGGTGCTGGGCGACAATCTGTTTCACGGCGAAGGCCTGACCGAGACGCTGATGCGCGCCGCGCGACGGGAGCCCGGTGCCACCGTGTTCGGCTATCGCGTCTCGGATCCGCAGCGCTACGGCGTCGTCGAATTCGGCCCCGATCGGCGCGCGTTGTCGATCGAGGAAAAACCGGTGCGGCCGCGATCCGACTGGGCGGTGACCGGCCTCTATTTCTACGACAATGACGTGCTCGACATCGCCGCGGCGGTGCGGCCGAGTGCGCGCGGTGAGCTGGAGATCACCGACATCAACAACGCCTATCTGGCGCGCGGGCGGCTTGAGGTCGAACTGTTCGGCCGCGGATTCGCCTGGCTCGACACCGGCACCCACGGCTCACTGCTCGACGCGTCGAACTTCGTGCGTACCGTCGAAGAGCGCCAGGGCCTCAAGATCGCCTGCATCGAGGAAGTGGCCTGGGCCAAGGGCTTCATCACCGATGACGAGCTTGAGGCGCTGGCCGCACCGCTGACGAAATCGGGCTATGGCGCCTATCTGATGCGCTGCCTAACGCAAGGGCGCTGAGCGATTGGGGGAACGTCCGCGCGGAAAGCGGGCTGAGTAGCAGCCGAAGCCCCGCAGCGTAGGATACACTCCCATCCATGGAATAAATCGACAATTGAACTGGTCTATGGACACGCTGGCGCCGGCACTTTCGGGCGTCCGGCCGAGTGTCTAGGGATCAACCCCTCGGCCATCAGCCGCCGAATCGCTCATCTTGAGGACGCACTCGGCGTAACGCTCGTGGAGCGCGACCGCTCCCGGCGTTACTGTAGAAGCACCAAAGGGAAGACCTGCGTTGACGCCGGCCGGCATCCCCTCGTCCCGAAACTTTGTTAGTGTCGCGGCCGACCGGATCGTTCGTGTCCGGCCAAACTTTTTCGAAACACGCATGGTAGCGCCGTGCGCCGAGTGAATTCGCGTCCTGGAGCCGCCTGATGAACGTCTCGACCCTGCTGGCCCGCTCCTTCATCCTTGCCCCCTTGTTCGGACTGACCGCCGCAACGCTGGCCGCGGCGGCCGATCCGGCACCGGGGGTCGGCGATCAGCCCGGGCCCGAATGGTACAGCCTGCATGGTCAGGTTACCGTCGTCACCCAGTATCATCCGTCCTTCACCTCGCCCTTCCGGGGGCCTAACAGCCTCGATCCGGGCAATCGCGGCAACGAGACCGTCTCGGCCACGTTGTTCGCCGGGATCCGCGTCTGGGACGGGCTGGAGCTTTACGCCGATCCGGAGATCGATCAGGGCTTCGGCCTCAGCAACACGCTGGGTCTGGCCGATTTCAGCAGCGGCGAGGCGTACAAGGTCGGTGCCGCCCTGCCCTATGTGCGCCTGCCGCGTGCCTTCGCGCGCTATACCGTCGGGCTGGGCGGCGAGGCCGAGACCGACGCGCCGGGGGCCAACCAGCTGGGCGGCAGCCATCTCGCCGACAACATCATTTTCACGGTCGGCAAGTTCAACACGACCGATATTTTCGACACCAACAGCTATGCCCACGATCCGCGCGGCGATTTCCTCAATTGGGGCATCCTTGACGGGGCCGCGTTCGACTATGCCGCCGATGCCTGGGGCTTTACCTATGGCGGTGCCGCGGAATGGACCCAATCCTGGTGGACGCTCCGGGCCGGGATCTTCGATCTGTCGCGCGTGCCCAACACCAAATTCCTGGTGCGCGGCTTCGGCCAGTTTTCGACCATTGCCGAGTTCGAGGCGCGCGAGAACCTGCTGGGGCCGCCGGGCAAGATCAAGTTTCTCGCCTTCGAGAATTCCGGCAACATGGCGAATTACAACGACGCGGTGCGCGCCGCCGCCGGCACCGGACTGCCGCCCAATCCCGCGGCTGTCCGTCGCTTCGGCACGCGACCGGGTGCCGAAATCAATATCGAGCAGGAAATCATGCCCGATCTCGGCGCCTTTCTGCGCGCCAGCCTGAATGACGGGCACAAGGAAGCCTTCGAGTTCACCGACGTCAATCGCTCGGTCTCGGGCGGTTTCTCGCTTAGCGGTGCGCGCTGGGGCCGCTCGAACGACACGATCGGTCTGGCCGGCGTGATCAGCGGCATCTCAAGCGACGCGCGCAACTATTTCGCGGCCGGCGGCCTGGGCATTCTGGTCGGCGACGGGAAATTGCCGAAATACGATCCGGAAGAGGCGCTGGAGCTTTATTACAACGCCACGATAATCGACGGCATCACCTTCGGCGTCGATTATCAGCATGTCGCGAACCCGGCCTATGACCCGTTGCGCGGTCCGGTCGATATTTTCGGTTTCCGGGTCCATGGCGAGTTCTGAGCGCCTTATCGCTTGATCTGCCCGACATCGCGCATGGGGGCAATGATGGTCAGCGCAGCGTAAAGCGGGGGGCGCGGATGAGACGACCCGTTCGCGCGCCGCCGGAATTCCGGCGGCGTTCCGGTGATGTTACGAGCCTCGCTCAGTCCCTTGCCAAATCCCGGCCCGGCCGCGTGCATTCGAACCGCTTTTTCGTCGGTTCAATAGGCCGTTTCCTATTGACCTGATCGGCTATTTCCTCTTACATTCCTATTGTCATTGCCAATGGGGCTTTGCCGACTGCATGGCAGGGCGGAAGAGAGGAGGGGCGATGCCATCACCGCAAGATCCACCGCTAACGGAATATCAGCAGACGGTGCAGGACTTCATCGCCCTGCTTCAGGCGCTGCGCGCCTGGCGCAAGGTGATCAATCTGTACTATCAGGGCCGCTTGATCGGCCGCGCCACGGTCAATTTCGCCGGGTTGATGCAGAAAAGCAGCAGCCCGAAAATCACACTCGTCGATCATTTCGACGACCTGAGCAGCGTCCTCGGGCGTAAGGCAAACACGCCGCCGGCCGCGTCAGCGACCGCGGATACTGCCCCGGCCCCGGATTATGCCGAGCCGCCCGCGGCGGCCCCGCCGCGGATCGTCCATCGGTGCTTTCCGCCCGATCCGGCCAAGCCGCGCCCGGTGATCGACTGGGCGGCGCTCTACACTGAACTTCCTATTATGACGAGACGGAACTATTTGATATCGCTTGATACTGTATCGAGCGCAGGGTGGTTTACTGGGTACAGTCGGGCTTGATGCCCAACAGTTCGAAGGCGCGTGCCTGGGTCTGGTTTGGCCTTGAGTAGAGGGTGAAGACGTAGTTTTCGTTGAGAGCGGTGGTTGCCTGGATGCGGCAATAGGTGGCCAGGTCGGCGAGCAGGCTCTGGAAGCTCTGGACCGGCAGGCCATCGGCAGTGAGGCCGGTGGTTTCCTTGCGGTGGGCCGCCGGTGAACGCTGTGCCTTGGCGACGGCGCTGTTGCGCAGTGCGGCGGCCGCTTCGCGATCGGTATCGTCGTAGAGCAGCGGGGCGAGCTTGGCGCGCATGTGGTGCTCGACGTAATAGGCCAGCATGCAGAGCATGACGTGGGCCTTCACCCGGGGCGATGCCCAGTGGAAGATCGGTCGGATCTCGATATCGACGGTCTTGATCGAACGGAACGCCCGCTCGACGCCGCTCAAGCTCTTGTAGGCGGTGACGGTGGCGGCATCGTCGAGGAGTTC
>JAXDMU010000235.1:0-13773 GCA_034665905.1 Aliidongia sp.
GGCAATCGCTTCAGCCGTTTCAGGCGGCGATTTCGGCGTCGGCCGTCTCGACCGGGCCGCTATCGAGCCCCTTGGCCGCCGGATCGCGATCGACCAACTCGATCACCGCCATCGCGGCGTTGTCGCCATGGCGAAATCCGGCCCTGAGGATGCGGATATAGCCGCCCTGCCGATCGGCATAGCGCGTGGCCAAGCCGGAGAAGAGCTTCTCCGTGAGCTTGGTGTCCTGAAGCATCGCCAGCGCCTGACGCCGGCAATGCAGACCGCCGCGCTTGCCCAGCGTGATCAGCTTTTCCACGATCGGCCGCAGATCCTTGGCCTTCGGCAATGTGGTGGTGATCTGCTCGTGCTTCAGCAACGCCGCAGCCATGTTGTCGAACATGGCCTTGCGGTGCGAAGAGGTACGGCTGAATTTGCGGCCGCTCATCCCGTGACGCATAACGAACTCCTATAAACCCGCGGGGGCGCCGTTAATACGGCTCGTCCAGCCGCTTAGCCAACTCTTCGATATTTTCCGGCGGCCAATTGGGGATCTCCATCCCGAGATGGAGCCCCATATGGGCCAGTACTTCCTTGATCTCATTCAGCGATTTGCGGCCGAAATTGGGCGTCCGCAACATCTCCGCCTCGGTCTTCTGCACCAGATCGCCAATATAAACGATATTGTCGTTCTTCAGGCAATTGGCCGAGCGAACCGAGAGTTCGAGTTCGTCCACCTTGCGCAACAGATTCTTGTTGAACGGCAATTCGGCCGAGCGGCTTTCCTCGGTGGCGTGGCGCGGCTCGTCGAAATTGATGAACAGTTGCAGCTGATCCTGAAGGATGCGCGCGGCGAGCGCCACCGCATCTTCAGGTGTTACTGCGCCGTTCGTCTCGATCTGCATCGCCAGCTTGTCGTAATCGGTAACCTGGCCGACGCGGGTGTTTTCGACCTTGTACGACACCTTGCGCACCGGGCTGAACAGCGCATCGACCGGAATCAGTCCGATCGGCGCGTCCTCTGGGCGATTTTGCGTCGCCGCAACATAGCCCTTGCCGCTTTCGACCGTGAACTCCATCGCGATCTTGGCACCCTGATCGAGCGTGCAGAGCACGAGGTCGGGATTCATGATTTCGATATCATGGCCGGTCTCGATCTGGCCCGCCCGCACTTCGCCGGGGCCGGTTGCCCTGAGGCGCATGCGCTTCGGCCCCTCGCCACCCATGCGCAGCCCCATGCCCTTGATGTTGAGCACGATGTCGGTCACGTCTTCGAGCACACCGGGAATCGACGAGAACTCGTGCAGCACGCCTTCGATCTGCACCGAGGTCACCGCAGCGCCCTGGAGCGAAGACAGCAGCACGCGCCGCAGCGCGTTGCCGAGCGTCAGGCCGAAGCCACGCTCCAGCGGCTCGGCGACGGCCGTCGCGAAGCGGGACGGATCATCGCCGCCCTCGACTTGAAGCTGCTTCGGCTTGATCAGTGTCTGCCAATTTTTTTGAATCACGAGCGAACCTCATGCCGAACCGTGCCGCATCGAATATCGCGAATTTCCCGACACCGATACACGGACTGTTGAAACTTTGAGACCGCGTGAGCGATCCCCGGAGCCGGCACCGTCGATCGGCCGGCCCCCGGGCGACAGGTCAGACCCGGCGCCGTTTGGGCGGCCGGCAGCCATTGTGTGGGATCGCCGTTACGTCGCGAATCGACGTCACGGCAAAGCCCACGGCCTGGAGCGCACGCAACGCCGATTCGCGGCCCGAGCCAGGGCCCTTGACCTCGATCTCCAGCGTCCGCATGCCATGCTCCATGGCTTTGCGGCCGGCGTCCTCAGCCGCCATCTGGGCTGCGTAGGGCGTCGATTTGCGCGACCCTTTGAAGCCCTGCGTCCCGGAGGAAGACCAGGCGATCGTATTGCCCTGCGCGTCGGTAATGGTGACGACAGTGTTGTTGAACGACGCGTTCACATGGGCAACGCCTGATGTGATGTTCTTGCGTTCGCGACGACGAAGACGCGGGGCAGCCGCGGCAGCTTTAGCCATGAGCGATCCTTAACTTTCCAGCCTTGCGGGCTTACTTTTTCTTGCCAGCGATCGGACGGGCGGGCCCTTTTCGGGTGCGGGCATTGGTATGCGTGCGCTGGCCGCGCACTGGCAGACCCTTGCGATGGCGCAGACCGCGATAGCAGGCGAGATCCATCAAACGTTTGATGTTCATCGCCACGATACGCCGCAGATCGCCCTCGACCGTATGTTCCCGATCGATCATCTCGCGAATCCGCAGAACCTCGTCGTCGGTCAATTCATGGACGCGACGCTGCTCCGGGATACCGATCTTGCTACAAATCTGGTCTGCCGTGGTCCGCCCAATCCCATGGATATAGGTGAGGCCAATGGCGACGCGTTTTTGATTGGGGATATTGACGCCAGCAATACGTGCCACGTCGGCACTCCTTCAGATGACAACTGCAAAGCGCAGCCGACCAAGCGGATCGACTGAGGCCGCGCAGTATATGAATTTTTGTTGTGCGGTCAACCCTTGCGTCGGGGTTTTTCTCACAACGCCGCCAGAATTCCTTCGATTTCCTGAGACACGGCATCGATATCTGCCATGCCGTCAACGCGCCTCAAAATGCCACGCCGCTCGTAATACGGGATGATCGGCTTGGTCTGCGCATTGTAGGCTTCGAGCCGCCGATGCACCGTCTCCGGCTTGTCGTCGTCACGGCGCGTAAACTCGGTCGAACCGCAAACGTCGCAAACGCCGACGACTCGGGGTGTGCTGAATTTGTCGTGGTAGCCGCGGCCGCAGCGCGCGCAGGTGAACCGCCCCGCGACTCGATCGACCAACGACGCCTCTTGAACCGCCATCTTGATAACGACGTCGAGCTTCATGCCGGCATTCGCCAGCATGATGTCGAGCGCCTCGGCCTGCGCCACCGTCCGCGGAAATCCGTCCAGGATGAAGCCCTTGCCGCAGTCCGGACGGAGAATCCGGTCGTGCAGCATTTCGACGATAACCTCATCAGACACCAGATGACCGGCATCCATGATGGTCTTGAGCTTCATCCCGATCGGCGTGCCCAGCTTGATCGCGGCACGCAGCATATCACCGGTCGACAATTGCACGAGACCGCGACTGGTCTCCAGCCGCTTTGCCTGCGTCCCCTTGCCCGCGCCGGGCGGGCCCAGGAGGATCAGGTTCATCCGCGTCTCCCACGCAATTTGGACTTCTTGATCAAGCCCTCATATTGATGGGCCAGCAAATGGGAGTGAATCTGCGCCACCGTGTCCATGGTGACACTGACCACGATCAGGAGGCTGGTTCCGCCGAAATAGAACGGGACCGAATATTGCGATATCAGGATTTCCGGCAGAATGCAGACAACGCTGAGATAGGCCGCCCCGATGACCGTCAGTCTGGTCAGCACGTAATCCAGATAGTCGGCGGTGCTCTTGCCGGGCCGGATACCCGGTATGAAACCCCCATATTTCTTCAGATTATCGGCGGTTTCCGTCGGGTTGAACACGACCGCAGTATAGAAAAACGAGAAAAAGATGATCAAGGCGACGTAGAACACCATGTAGAGCGGCTTGCCATGTGCGACATAGCCGACGATCGTCGCGATCAAACCGTCGCCGCCCTGCACCGCCTGAAATCCCGCGATCGATGCCGGCAGAAGCAGCAGCGACGAGGCGAAGATCGGCGGAATGACGCCCGACGTATTCATCTTCAGTGGCAGATGCGATGCCTCGCCGCCGAACTGTTTGTTGCCGTGCTGCCGCTTGGGATATTGCACCAGCAACCGGCGCTGCGCGCGCTCCATGAAGACGATGAACGCGATGACGCCGACGGCCAAGACCACGAAAATCACGGCAAAAAACGCGTTGATCGCACCGGTGCGCACCAATTCGAGCATACCGGCCCCGGCCCGCGGCAACCCCGCGACGATACCCGAGAAGATGATCAGCGATGTGCCGTTACCGACGCCGCGCGCGGTGATCTGCTCACCGAGCCACATCAGGAAGACCGTCCCGCCGACCAGCGTGATCATCGTGACCAAGCGGAACGCCAAGCCGGGATCGATCACCGCCGACACATTGCCCGCCCGCATCGATTCCAGGCCGCTGGCAATGGCGAACGCCTGGAACATGGCGATCACGACCGTGCCGTAGCGGGTATATTGATTGAGTCGCTTACGCCCGGCCTCGCCTTCCTTCTTCAGCGCCTCAAGTGACGGGACGATCGCCGTCAGCAGCTGAATGATGATCGACGCCGAAATATAGGGCGTGATGTTGAGCGCCAGAATGGTCATGCGCCCGAGTGCACCCCCCGAGAACATGTCGAAAATGCCGAGAATCCCGCCGGCATTCTGGTCGAAGATCTGCTTCAGCGCCGCCGGGTCGATACCGGGAATCGGGATGTAGGTGCCCAGGCGATAGATCAGGAGCGCCCCCAGCGTGAACCAGAGGCGCTGCTTCAGCTCCGTCGCTTTGCCGAAGGCGCTGAAATTGATATTCGCGGCGAGTTGTTCGGCAGCTGATGCCATTCAAGCGGTTCCTACGGCAAGCGAACGAGCGAGGGAGCCGACTGCCCGGTCAGGCGGCCGGCGTTTCGACGACGGGGGCGCCCCGCAGGACGACCTTGCCGCCCGCCGCCTCGACAGCGGCAACCGCCGCGGCCGACGCGCCGGCGCACTCGATGGTGAAAGCGGTCTTGATTTCGCCCTTCGCCAACAGCCGCAAGCCATCCCCCAGTTTCGAGAGCATGCCGAGCTGAACCAGGCTTTCGGGCGTGATCGTATCACCGGCTTTGAGCTTGCCCGCCGCAACAGCCTTCTCCAGCCGACCGGTGTTGATCACCTGATAGTCGAGCTTGAAGATGTTGTTGAAACCGCGCTTCGGCAGACGACGATGCAACGGAGTCTGGCCGCCCTCGAAGCCGTTGATGGCTACGCCGGAACGTGCGGTCTGGCCCTTGCCGCCCCGGCCGCTGGTCTTACCCTTGCCGGAACCGATGCCGCGGCCCACGCGCTTGAATTTGTAATGGGCGCCGGGATTATCGGCGATCTCGTTGAGCTTCATGGTCTTGGGTCCTCTGGTCCCGGCCGCGTCTGCCGGGCTCGCAAAATATCTTACTCGCCCGCCTCGACGCGCACCATATGATGCACCTTGTTCAGCATGCCTCGGACGGAAGGCGTGTCTTCAAGGACACGCGTACGGTTGAGCTTGTTGAGGCCGAGCCCCTTGAGCGTCGCCTCCTGGTCCTTCTCGCGCCCGATCGGCGAACCGATCTGGGTGACGATCAGGGTCTTCTTCTCGGTCACGCCGCTCATTCCCGCACCTCGGACTCACGACGACCGAGCAGATCGCTGACCTTCTTGCCCCGGCGCGCCGCAACGGCGCGCGGGTTGGTCGCCCGGCCCAAGGCTTCGAACGTCGCCTTGATCATGTTATGCGGATTGGAGGTGCCGACCGATTTGGCGACGATGTCCTGGACGCCGAGCGCCTCGAAAATCGCCCGCATCGGGCCACCGGCGATGATGCCGGTACCGGGCTTGGCGGCCCGGATCACGACCTGACCCGCTCCGAAATGACCCTGCATATCGTGATGCAGGGTCCGCCCCTCGCGCAATGGCACACGAACCAGCGACTTGCGCGCCGATTCGGTCGCCTTGCGGATCGCCTCCGGCACTTCGCGGGCCTTGCCCGTGCCGTGACCGACCCGGCCCTTGCCGTCGCCAACGACCACGATCGCGGCAAAGCCGAACCGCCGGCCGCCCTTGACGACCTTGGCGACACGGTTGATGCCGACAAGGCGTTCGACAAATTCACTCTCTTCGCGGTCGCGCGGCTGACGATTGCTATCGCCATCGCGTCCCCGGCCGCCACTGCGGCCGCCGCCTTCGCCCGGTGTACGTGCCATATCTATCCGGCCCTTATCAGAAGTTCAGTCCGGCCGCGCGGGCCGCATCGGCCAGAGCTTTCACCCGGCCATGATACAGATAACCGCCGCGGTCGAACACCACATCCTTGATGCCCTTTTCCACGGCGCGCTCGGCCAGCAGCTTGCCGACCGCTTCGGCCGCGGCTTTGTCGGCCCCGGTCTTGAGATCGGTCTTCAGCCCCTTGTCGATGCTCGAAGCGGCGACCAGCGTCACGCCCTGAGCATCGTCGATCAGCTGCGCGTAAATATGCATCGACGACCGAAACACAGACAGCCGGGGGCGCGAGCCCGCGAGCTTCCGCAGCTTGGTCCGCACCCGCTGCTTGCGGCGCAGAAATAAGTCTTTCGAGGTCAGCATCTCTTGATCCTTACTTCTTCTTGCCTTCTTTGCGGCGGATGGTTTCGGTCGCGTACTTCACGCCCTTGCCCTTGTAAGGCTCGGGACGCCGGAACGACCGGATCTCGGCGGCCACCGCGCCGACGCGCTGCTTGTCGGCACCGGCGACCGTAATGGCCGTCGGCTTTTCGCAGGTGATCGTCACATCCGGCGGAATCGGGAAATTAATGTCGTGGCTGTATCCCAGCTGAAGGTTCAGGATCTTGCCCTGAACCGAGGCACGATAGCCCACGCCATTGATCTCGAGCCCGACGGTGAATCCCTTGGAAACACCGGTGACCATGTTGTTGACCAGCGCGCGGGTCGTGCCCCAGAGCATGCGGGCGCGCTTGGTATCGTTGGCCGGGGTAACCACGACCGTATCGGATTCGACCACAGTCGAAATTTCCGGTGAAACGGTGAGGCTGAGCGAACCCAGCTTGCCCTTGGCGGTCAGGATCTGATCCACGATCTGGATCTCGACGCCGGCCGGGACGGGCACGGGATATTTACCGATGCGCGACATTACAATCCGTCCTCAGAACACACGGCAGAGGACTTCGCCGCCGACATTGGCAGCGCGCGCCTCGCCATCCGACATGACCCCGCGCGGGGTCGACAGGATCGCGATGCCCAGGCCGTTATAGACCTTGGGCAGATCCGCGATCTTGGAATAGATCCGCCGTCCCGGCTTGGACACCCGGCTGATCTCCTTGATCACCGGTTCGCCATCCGAGTATTTCAACTCGATATTGAACTGGGCGATACCCGGACGAACATCCACCTTCGTGAAGCCGCGGATATAACCTTCGCGTCGCAGCACTTCCAAAACGTTCGCGCGGACCTGGGAGGCCGGCGAAACGATGCTGGAAGAGCGTGCCCGCTGTCCGTTCCGGATGCGGGTCAGCATATCCCCCAAGGGATCGCTCATCGTCATTTCAAACCTCCCTTACCAGCTCGACTTGACCATGCCAGGAATCTGGCCGGCCGAGGCAAGCTCGCGCAATGCAATGCGCGACAGCTTGAACTTGCGATAATAGGACCGCGCGCGCCCGGTCAATTCACAGCGATTGCGCAGCCGTGTCTTCGAGCCGTTGCGCGGCAGGGCCGCGAGTTTCAGCTGAGCGACGAAACGATCCTCGCCCGCGACACTCTTATCCTGGAGAATCGCCCTCAGCTTCGCGCGCTTCGGAGCTTCCTGCGCCACCAGCTTCCGGCGGTTCTTGTCCTTCTGGACGGAACTTGTCTTGGCCATCTCTTCAGTCCCCGCCGGCTCAGTTGGTGAACGGCATCTGGAAGCCCTTCAGGAGCGCCTTGGCCTCCTGATCGGTCTTCGCCGTCGTACAGATCACGATATCCATGCCGCGTACGACATCGATCTTGTCGTAATCCACTTCGGGGAACACCAGTTGCTCCTTGAGACCGAGGGCATAATTGCCGCGGCCGTCGAAGCTCTTGGCGCTGACCCCCCGGAAATCACGAACACGCGGCAGCGCGATCGTGATCAGCCGGTCGAGGAATTCGTACATCCGTTCGCCGCGCAGGGTGACCTTGCAGCCGATCGGCATGTTCTCGCGGACCTTGAAGGTCGCGATCGATTTCTTGGCGCGGGTCACCACCGGACGCTGACCGGCGATGGCGGTGAGATCCTTCACCGCCGCGTCGATCTTCTTGCTGTCCTGGACGGCTTCGCCGACGCCCATGTTGATGACGATCTTGTCCAGCTTCGGCACCTGCATCGGGTTCTTATAAGCGAACTCCGATATCAAAGCGGCGCGGACCTGGCTGTGGTACTGCTCACGGAAACGGGCAACCATCTCACACCTCACCGGTCAATCACTTCGCCGGAACCCTTGGCGAAGCGGACCTTGCGATTGTCTTCAACGAACTTGAAACCGACCCGGGTCGGCTTGTCCGTCTTCGGATCGATATGGGCGACATTCGAAACGTGGATCGCCGCTTCCTTTTCGACGATCCCGCCCTGATTCCCGGCGGAGGGGCGGGTATGGCGCTTGACCATCTTCACACCCTGCACGATCACGCGATTGTCATCAGGTATAACCTTCAGAACTTCGCCGGTTCGGCCCTTGTCGGAGCCGGAAATGACGACGACCTTGTCGCCCTTCTTGATCTTGGCGGCCATGGTCAGAGCACCTCCGGAGCCAAAGACACGATCTTCATGAACTTCTTGGCGCGCAATTCGCGGGTCACCGGTCCGAAGATGCGGGTACCGATCGGCTCGCCCTGCTTGTTGATCAGCACGGCGGCGTTGCGATCGAAGCGAATCGTGCTGCCGTCGATCCGGCGGATCTCCTTGGCCGTCCGCACGATCACGGCGCGATGGACATCGCCTTTTTTGACTTTGCCGCGTGGGATCGCTTCCTTGATGCTGACGACGATGACGTCACCGACAATCGCCGTCTTGCGCATGGAACCGCCCAGCACCTTGATGCACTGCACCCGGCGAGCGCCTGAATTGTCGGCCACATCCAGGTTGGTTTGCATCTGAATCATGGTTTAGACTCCTGCCGTCATCGGCTCGGCGGCTTGCTCCGCCAGCACGACCCAGCACTTGTTCTTCGAAATCGGTCGGCATTCCTGGATGCGGACGGTGTCGCCGATCTTGAAGTGGTTTGATTCGTCATGCGCGGCGTACTTCTTCGACCGCGTGACGAACTTCTTGTAGACGGGGTGCATCACGCGACGCTCGACCCGGACCACGATGGTCTTGTTCTGCTTGTCGCTGACCACTTGGCCCTGCAAAATGCGCTTCGGCATCGTCCTCACTCCACCCGGCCGGCACGCTGGCCCAAAACCGTCTTGACCCGGGCGATATCGCGCCGGACCTGGCGCACCCGCGCCACATTCTCAAGCTGACCGCTGGCCTTGCGGAAGCGCAGATTGAACTGCTCCTTCTTCAGCCCGACCAGATCGCCTTTCAGCTCGTCGGCGGTCTTGACCCGCAAATCGGAACCTTTCATCACGACGCCTCCTCACCCAGACGCTGCACGAAGCGGGTGCTGATCGGCAGCTTCGCCGCCGCCAGCTCGAACGCCACCTTGGCCGTCTCGGCCGGCACGCCGTCCAGCTCGAACATGATCCGGCCCGGCTTGACCCGGCTGATCCAGAATTCCGGCGAGCCCTTGCCGGAGCCCATGCGCACTTCGGCCGGTTTGCTCGACACCGGCACATCGGGGAATATGCGAATCCAGACACGACCGACACGGCGGATATGCCGGCTGATCGCCCGGCGCGCCGCCTCGATCTGCCGCGCCGTCACCCGGCCGGGTTCGACTGCCTTCAAGCCATAGGCACCGAAATTCAGCGCCGTACCGCCTTTTGCCAGACCGTGAATGCGTCCCTTGAACGCCTTCCGGAACTTGGTCCGCTTTGGACTAAGCATGGGTCACAGACCTCTCATACCAATATCAGTGTGCGGCACGGTGGCCGCGATCGCCGCGGTCCCGGTCGCGGTGTTCGCCGCGGGATTCGCCACCGCCCGGCCCGCCGCCGAGCTGTTCGGCACGCTTCTCCGAGGCCATCGGGTCGTGGGTCAGGATCTCGCCCTTGAATACCCAGACCTTGACGCCGCAGGTGCCGTAGGTCGTCTTGGCCGTACCGGTGCCGTAATCGACATCGGCGCGCAGCGTATGCAACGGCACGCGGCCTTCGCGATACCATTCCATGCGCGCAATTTCGGCCCCGCCGAGGCGGCCGGAGCAGTTGATCCGGATACCCTGGGCGCCCAGACGCATGGCCGACTGCACCGCGCGCTTCATGGCGCGACGAAACGCGACCCGGCGTTCGAGCTGCTGGGCAATGCCCTCGGCGATCAGCTTGGCATCGAGTTCCGGCTTGCGGATTTCGACGATGTTCAAGCTGACCTCGCTGGTGGTCATCTTTCCGACGTCAAGGCGCAGCTTTTCGATATCCGCGCCCTTCTTGCCGATGACGACGCCCGGACGCGCGGTGTGGATCGTCACCCGTGCCTTCTTGGCGGCGCGCTCGATCACGACCTTACTGATCCCGGCCTGATTCAAGCGCGTCATAAGATATTTGCGCAGGCGCAGATCCTCATGCAGCAGAGTGCCGTATTCCTTGCGGGCAAACCAGCGGCTGTCCCAGGTCCGATTGATGCCGAGCCGGAGCCCGATCGGATTGATCTTTTGACCCATTACGCCGTCTCCTCGTCCCGCTCGCGGACGACAACCGTCAGATTGCTGAAGAACTTCTGGATTTGAGCCGACCGGCCGCGGGCGCGGGTGTGAAACCGCTTCATGACCAGCGCGCGACCGACCGTCGCTTCCTTGACATACAGCCGATCGACATCAAGCTGATGATTGTTTTCCGCATTGGCGATCGCCGATTGCAGCGCCTTCTTGACGTCGAGCGCGATGCGCCGATGCGAGAAGGTCAGCTCAGCAAGCGCAGCCGAAGCCGGCTTGCCGCGGATCAGTTGGGCGACCAGATTCAGCTTGCGCGGGCTGGTACGGATGGCTTTGACGAAGGCCATGGCCTCCGTCTCCTCCACGCGGCGCTCCGCTGGTGGCTTGCTCATCGTCAGCCCCTCTTCGATTTCTTGTCGGCGGCGTGGCCGTAGAAGGTGCGGGTCGGCGCGAATTCGCCGAGCTTATGCCCCACCATATTCTCGGTCACCATCACCGGGATGAATTTATGCCCGTTATAGACGCCAAACGTCAGACCGACGAATTGCGGGAAAACGGTAGACCGCCGAGACCAGGTCTTGATGATCTCATTACGGGTGGACGCGCGCGCCTTTTCAGCTTTCTTCAACAGATAGCCGTCGACGAAGGGTCCCTTCCAAACGGAACGTGCCACAGCTTGTCTCCGTTACTTCTTGTTGCGACGACGGACAATGAGACTGTCGGTCGCCTTGTTGTGCCTGGTCTTCTTACCCTTCGTCGGCTTGCCCCACGGCGTGACCGGATGCCGGCCGCCCGAGGTACGGCCTTCGCCGCCGCCATGCGGATGGTCGATCGGGTTCATCGCGACGCCGCGGGTGGTCGGGCGAATGCCGAGCCAGCGCGCACGTCCCGCCTTGGCGATGACGATGTTCTGCTGATCCGGATTCGAAACCGCACCGATCGTCGCCATGCATTCCGACCGCACCTTGCGAACCTCGCCCGAGGCGAGCTTCAGCAGTGCGTAGCCGGCGTCGCGTCCGACCAATTGCGCATAGGTGCCGGCGGAACGCGCCATTTGGCCGCCCTTGCCCGGCTTCATCTCCACATTGTGGATGATGGTGCCAACCGGCATGTTCTTCATCGGCATGGCGTTGCCCGGCTTGACGTCGACCTTGTCGCCGGCAACGACGCTGTCGCCGACCTTCAGGCGCTGAGGCGCCAAGATGTAGGCGAGTTCACCATCCTGATACTTGATCAGCGCGATGAACGCCGTGCGGTTCGGATCATATTCGAGCCGTTCGACCGTGGCCGACATGTCGTATTTGCGCCGCTTGAAATCGACGATGCGATAGCGGCGCTTATGCCCGCCGCCCCGATGAAACATCGTGGTCCGGCCGGTGTTGTTGCGCCCACCATGGCGGCGCAGACCCTCGGTCAACGCCTTGATCGGCTCGCCCTTCCACAGCTCGCTGCGGTCGACGATGACCAGTTGCCGCTGCGACGGCGTGGTCGGTTTGAATGTCTTGAGCGCCATAGCCTCAGATTCCCGTCGTCACGTCGATCTTGGAGCCCTCGGCGAGGGTCACCATTGCCTTCTTGACATCGACCCGCTTGCCGGGGCGACCCTTGAAGCGCTTGGTCTTGCCGCCGACGACCAGTGTGTTGACGGCTTTGACCTTGACCTTGAACAGGGTCTCGATCGCCGCCTTGATCTCGCGCTTGTCGGCATCGAGCGGCACTCGGAACGTCACCTGATTATGCTCGGACGCCATCGTCGCCTTTTCGGTGATGACGGGCGAGCGCACCAGATCATACATACGCTCGGCCGAGATTTTCGGCACGGCGTTGGGGATCACGCGAAACCTGCTCATTTCAGGCGAGCCTCCAGAAGCTCGACGGCAGCCTGCGTCAACACGAGAGTGTCGCGGCGCAGGATGTCGTACACATTGGCGCCCTGCTGCGGCAGAACATCGACGCGCGGCAGATTGCGGGCGGCGCGGGCGAAACCCTGATCCAGTTCCGTGCCGTCGATGATCAGCACATTGGACCAGCCCAGCACGGCAAAGCGCTCGGCCAACATTTTGGTCTTGGCCTGATCGACCGCGGCACGGTCGAGCACGATCAGCTTGCCTTCGGCCTGCTTGGCCGACAGCGCCGTCTTCAGCGCCAGCTTGCGGACCTTCTTTTGCAGATCGAAGGCATGGCTGCGCACGACCGGGCCGAAAGTGACCGCACCGCCGCGGAACTGCGGCGAACGCAGGCTGCCTTGACGAGCGCGCCCCGTGCCCTTTTGATTCCATGGCTTCTTGGTGGTGCCGGCGATGTCGCCGATCAATTTAGTCTTATGCGTGCCGGCGCGGCGCTTGGCGAGCTGATAATTCACCATGCGCGCCAGGATATCCTTGCGGATCGGCAGGCCGAAGACGCTATCGTCGAGCTCGATCGAGCCCACTTCCTGGTTCGCCAGGTTCGTGACCGACAATTTCATCTTCATTCGCCCTTCGTCTCATCGGCGGGAGCTTCGGCCGCAACCGGCGCCGCCTTGATCGCTGCCGGAAACGGCAGGTTCTCGGGCGGCTTGCGCTTCACCGCATCCTTGATGGTGACATAGCCACCTTCACTGCCCGGTACTGCGCCCATCACCAGGATGATGCCGCGCGCCGGATCGGTGGATACGACCTTGAGATTCTGCGTGGTCACGCGGACGACGCCCATGTGCCCGGCCATCTTCTTGTTCTTGAAGACCTTGCCCGGATCCTGGCGCTGACCGGTGGAACCATGGCTGCGATGCGAGACCGAGACACCGTGGCTGGCGCGCAGGCCGCCGAAATTGTGCCGCTTCATGACGCCGGCAAAGCCCTTGCCGATCGTCGTGCCGGTGACATCGACGAACTGGCCGGGCAGGAAATGCTCGGTCGATAGCTCGGCGCCGATTTCGAGGATCGCATCCTCGGACACGCGGAACTCGACCAGCTTTTTCTTCGGCTCGACCTGCGCCTTGGCGAAGCGCTCGCGCTCCGGCTTCGACACATTCTTGACCTTGGCCTTGCCAACGCCCACCTGAACGGCGCTGTAGCCATCGCGCTCGGTCGTGCGCACGGCAACGACCTGGCAGTTATCGACCTTGAGCACCGTCACCGGGACATGATTGCCCTCGGCCGTGAAGATGCGGGTCATGCCCAGTTTCTGGGCGAGAAGTCCTGTGCGCATGATCAGATCTTGATCTCGACATCGACACCGGCGGCGAGATCGAGCTTCATCAGCGCGTCCACCGTCTGCGGCGTCGGATCAACGATGTCCAGCACGCGCTTGTGGGTGCGGAT
>JAXDMU010000236.1:0-3013 GCA_034665905.1 Aliidongia sp.
TGATCTCGCTTTTGACGCGGCGAGGCATTCATGTCCCCTGAGCCGGTGCCGCTGCTCGAAATCCAGCAACTGGTCAAAAATTTCGGCGGCTTCCGGGCGCTCGACGGTGTCAGCTTTACGCTGGCGCCGGGCGAAGTGCTGGGGCTGGTCGGGCCGAACGGCTCGGGCAAAACCACCTGCATCAATGTGATTTCCGGCCTGTACCGGCCCGATGGCGGCGAAATCCGGTTCGACGGACAATCAATCGGCGGCACCGCGTCCCATCAGCTGGCCCGCCGCGGCATCAACCGAACGTTCCAATCGCCGCATTGCTTTCTGGGGCTGACCGTGCGCGAGAACGTCGCGGTGGCCGCGCGCTACGGCAACAAGGGCGCGCACCCGCCCGATCTCGACGCGCTGCTGGCCTCGCTCGAACTCGATCGCTTTCAGCATCGCCCGGCCGGCGATCTCAACAGCGCCGAGCAGAAACAGCTCGATCTGGCCCGTGCGCTGGCGACCGGGCCGCGCCTGTTGCTGGTCGATGAGTTGGCGGCCGGCCTCAACCCGAACGAACTCGCCCGCATCGCCGACCGGCTGCGCGCGCTGGCCGATGGCGGCATGGCGCTGCTGGTGGTCGAGCACCTGCTGGGCTTCATCGACCGGCTGACCGATCGGGTGATCGTGATGAATGCCGGCCGGGAAATCTTCGAAGGCAAGCTCGCCGCCGCCGCCCGCGACCCGGAGGTCGTGCGAGTCTTTCTGGGGCATGGTCATGGCGGGTGAATTGCTGATCGCCCGCGATCTGGTCTCAGGCTACGACAAGGTCCAGGCGCTGTGGGGCGCCTCGCTCACCGTGCGGGCGGGCGAGAGCGTGGTGCTGCTGGGCGTCAATGGTGCCGGCAAGACGACCTTGCTCAAGGTGTTGCTCGGTCTGCTGCCGGCCTGGGGCGGCGGCGTCGCCTTCGACGGCGCGGACATCACGCGGCTCAGAACCGATCGCCGCGTGCGGCAGGGCCTCGCCTATATGTCCGAACTCGGTGTCTTTCCCGGCCTGTCGATCGCGGAAAATCTTCGCATCGGCGGCCAGTTCGCCGAACCCAAGGCGCTGAAGCAGCGCATCGAGGAACTTTACGCCATCTTCCCCGATCTGGCCGCACGGCGCGGCACCCTCGCCGGCAGCCTGTCGGGCGGCCAGCGCAAGATGTGCGGCATCGCCAAGGCGCTGGCTGGCAGCCCGCGGCTGCTGGTGATGGACGAACCCTCGGCCGGGCTGTCGCCGCTGTTCGTCGGTGAGGTGATCCGCATTCTCGACCAATTCCGCGGCCAGGGGCTGTCGCTACTGATCGCCGAACAGAATGTCGGCTTCCTCGATCTGGCCGACCGGGTGTTCACGCTGGAGCGCGGGCGCACCGGGTTTGAAGGCAGCGTGGCCGAACTCCAAGCGGATGACGGGGTGCGCAAGGCGTATTTCGGACTGGAGTAATTTGCGGAGTCTCGATCTCGTCTATGGTTTCCCGTCCTCTTGCTTTTTCTTCATGAAATCGGCAAGGCCGGCACAGGGATCGTTGTCATTGGCCCGTGGCGTGAACCACACGGCATCAAACGGCGGCTGGGGCTGGCCCCAGGACTCGCCATAGCCCGCCGGACCGTCCCGCCCCTCGACGACCTCGATAAAACCCAGGGAAAACACCGGTCGGTTCGGCGCCATGGCGACAATTTGCGTCGGCACCCCGCGGTCGGTGCGGGCATGGCCAGCGCCGGCAATCAGCACGGCGCCGGCAGGCGCATCGCGGGTCATGGCCAGTGCCATCGCGGCATCGCGGGCCCGTTGCACATCGACCATTCCCGGCACCATCGATTCCGGGAGCTGCCCGCAATGCGCGTCGCGGATTTCCTGGGCCATGGCCGCAGTGGCAGCGTCGTCGAGCGGCTGGTCGAGACGGTACAAGGTCCGCACCGCGAGGGGCGTGGTTTGCTGGCGGGCCACCGAACGGATTTCGGCGAGCGGGACATTGGCCGGTCGGATCTCCAGGCCGGCGGCCAGCGCGGCGGCGAACAACGGGCGATAGTTGGGCCAGTCCGGCCAATGGCTGCTGGGCCAGTCGAGCGCAGTATCCAGCCCATCCGTTTGACCGGGATGTTCGGCCAGATGACGGCGCAGTGCCGGTTCCTGTTCCGGAGAGACCATCTCAAAGGCGACCTGCGGCCGGCGCCCCGACCCGATGATCTGGTTCAGCGCCCAGGCCTGTAAACGGTGATGGTCCATATTGTCGTGTTTTTCGCCCAGCAACACAAAATCGGCGACGCTCAACCGCTGGGCCAACTCGGGTGGTTCGATGAAGCGCTTTTCGGCCGGCAGCCAGATGCGGCCCGCGAGAGCATGGTCCTGCAACAACGGCGATTGCCAGGGCGGCACGGGAAGGGCTGTGACGCCGGCGTAGGCGGCTGCCGGTGACCAGGAGCGTTCCGAACCGACGATCGGAACGGCGGCAATCAGGAACAGCAGAGCCGGCAGGATGCGCATGGAACCTCGGGCGACGGTGGCGAGTGGTATTGGTATAACCCCCTTGCCGTCTGGGCCCAAGAGCGGAGACGAAAGCCGCCGTTCAGCCGTGCTTCTGAGCTTGCTCGATGCGGACATCGTTGGCCGGTTATCGTGAATTGCATAGAGGTGTGCAGTGAGGGCTAGTTGCTTGAAAATATAATACTTAATCTGAACTTCCTATTATGACGAGACGCAACATATTGATATCGCTTGATACTGTATCGAGCGAGGGGTGGTTTCCTTGCGGTGGGCCGCCGGTGAATGCTGTGCCTTGGCGACGGCGCTGTTGCGCAGTCGAGCTTGGCGCGCATGTGGTGCTCGACGTAATAGGCCAGCATGCAGAGCATGACGTGGGCCTTCACCCCGGGGCGATGCCCAGTGGAAGATCGGTCGGATCTCGATATCGACGGTCTTGATCGAACGGAACGCCCGCTCGACGCCGCTCAAGCTCTTGTAGGCGGTGACGGTGGCGGCATCGTCGAGGAGTTC